>JAOZQB010000196.1 GCA_029932445.1 Bacteroidales bacterium
TCGGCGGTATTCCGTATTCGATGCACGAAATGACTCGGGAGAAATTGACGGTTATTAAGCGAAAATAATATCAAAAATAAAACGAGTTTGTCTGAAAAGCATGTAAATAAATCATCTAGAATATTACTTTGAAATGTTATCTGTGATACTATATAGCGTGCCACGATATCTAAAATAAATATACCGGACGAAAGGAGGCAGATTGTATAAATGTAAGTATATGAGAAATAAATTTAAGAGTTATTTCATAAATAACAGTTTATTTTAAATATATTTATTATTACATTTGAAAATTAATATTTCTACATCTAATTTTAATTTTAAAGATAATTAAATGAAAAAAATAGTCACTTTATTATTGTTATTATTTATAATTATACCTTTATCGAAGGGACAAATGATCTCATGGGTAAAATCCGGAGCAGGAAATGAATATTTATCAGTTAATAATGAGGTTGATATGGGCTATTCGGTAGTATCTGACGATAATTTTATTTATTTATCCGGAGTTTTAACCGGAGATTATGCTTATATTGACGGAACTTATTTTGATGAAACTTACTTTGAATATAATAATTTTCAGTTTTTATCTAAATTTGATAAAAACGGAAATTTAGTATGGTTAAGAGAATTACCCGGTATGGGAAAAACAAAAACTGTTATTGATAATGAAGGATATATATATACTGTAGGAAGGAATTTTAATTCATCTCACGGTTTTATTGTAAAATACGATTCAAACGGGAATTTGCTTACTGAAAAAGAACTAATAAGTAATGCTGCTTATTCAAGAGCTTATTCTGTTGCGATTTCGAGCGATAATGATGTATTAATTTCCGGGTATTTTTCTGCTTCGGTAGGAGAAGATATTGTTATCGAAGATACAACTTTACAGAATCTTACTTCATATAAACATGCTTTTGTTATAAAATATGACAACACCGGTGGTTTTTCTTGGATTAATATTTCTGATGGCGGAGATTTTTGTGTATTCTCTGAAGTTGAAGTTGATTCTAATGATAATCTTATTTTATGCGGTTATTTTCAACCGTTTAAAGATTATAATATTACAATCGGAGATACCTCTTTTTATTCAGTAATACATTTAAGCGACGATTATCCGTCTCAAGATATATTAACTGTAAAATATACTTCAAACGGTGATTTTTTATGGGTAAAAACAATGGGCGGGCATCAAGATGATTGGGGAAATGATTTGACTTTGGATATTTCGGATAATATATATATAACAGGTACTTTTATTGACAGTGCAAGATTTGAAAATATAAATGTTACAAGCAGAGGAAGTTACGATATTTATCTTTGCAAACTCTCTTCTGTAGGTAAAATTGATTGGGTAAAGACAATAGGAGGACAATATGGATATATATACGGAGTCGGATATGAAGCAGGAAGAAGTATCTTTTCAGATAACAATGATATATATGTTTCAGGATCCTTTATAATCAGAGCAACTTTTGGTGAGGGAGATAATGAAATAGAGGTTGCCAGTTCATATGGACAAAAATCAGGATTTATTGCTAAATATTCAAATACAGGAGAATATAAATGGGTTAAATATATTAACAGTTATAAATCAACTATTCGAAATATTTTTGTAAAAGAATCAGATTTATATTCTGCCGGGAATTTTTTTCCAAATGCAGATATGTCAAATTATACATTTAATTATCAGTTTCCACAAACAACAAATTTCTTTTTATTATCAATTGATCTTAGTTTGACCGGTGTTGCAAATATTGATAATAATAATATACAATTATATCCTAATCCGACATCCGGGAGAATATATTTTAAGAATAAAGATAAATTTATCAATTATCCGTTTAAAATTTATATTACAGATGTTAACGGTAATATTTTAATTTCTGAAATAATAAACTCTGAAGATGAAATAGATATTTCTAAGTTGAAAAGCGGAATATATTTTCTTAAATTTTCAGATGGTACTAATACTTATTTTCAGAAAATAATTAAGGTAAACTAATATATTTTTCGAAAATTTAAGGGTGTAAATTAATTTTTTCTTTGTTGGTTCTGTATTTTTTGTTGTTATTAAAGTTATCGGAAGTAGTTCTTCAATGCACGAAATGACGCGATAAAAATTGACGGTTATAAAGAAATAGTTTTGAGAAAGCTTGATTTTTCAGAAAATTATCATCCATAAAAATCATAAAATGAAACATCCATTATAAAAGCTTAACACCCAAAGGGATGTCTAATGCACGAACATGCCTTTGCAGAGTAAAAATAAGTCGCATGCGGGTGTTCCCATGTGACCTTTGAAAATTATAAAAACAGACACATGAAAAAAACTCTTATTGTTTTCGTAACTTTATTTGCATTAATTTTTCTTTCCGGTTTCGGAAATGCACAGGATTTGGGAAGAGCAATGAAACGTTATAAAGCAAAGGAATATGCTCAGGCAATTCCCGATTTTATAAATTCAATTCCTTCAATTGAAGTAAATTACGGAAAATCGGATACAATTTATTACGGACGTTTGCTTTTGTACACCGGTATCAGTTATAAAGGGATTTATGATTTTCAAAATGCCGAAAAATATTTATTGCAAAGCAATGAGGTTTATAAAAATGCAGGTGCTTTAAAAAATCCTCAGTATGCTGAAAGTTTCATTGAATTAGCCGGTTTGTATGTTATTTCGGGCAAATTTGATAAAGCAGAGAAGTTTAATCTTAAAGCAAGAACAATTTATGAACATATTTACGGAAAGAAGTCAGCGAAATATGCTCTGACTTGTAATAACTTGGCTTCATTATATCGAAAAACAGGAAATTATAATAAATCTGAAAAATTATTTATTGAAGCTAAAAATATTTATGAAAATCTGTACGGTAAAAAGCATCCGGATTATACCGTTTGTTGCAGTAATTTAGCATCTTTATATCTGGAAAAAGGGCAATATAATAAAGCAGAACAACTATTTGCGGAAGTAAAAGATATTGATGAAAGTTTATACGGAAAAGATGATAAACATTTGATCAGAGATTATAATAATCTCGGAAATTTATATGTCGAATTGGGAAATTATGACAAAGCGGAACAACTTTTTCTGAAAGCAGAAACTATTTTAAGAACTAAAGTCGGAACGAATAATCCGAGATATGCCGTTGTTTGCAATAATTTGGGGCAATTATATAAATTGATGAATAACTATAAAGATGCCGAAACATATTTTCTGAAAGCAAAATTGATTAATAAAAATCTTTACACAACTAAAAATGTTAATTATTTGACTGTTTGTAATAATCTCGCATCTTTATATTTTGAAAAATCAAATTTCAAAGAAGCTGAGAAATTATTTCTTGAAGTCCTCAATTCCGATAAAGAAATATTGGGAACCATGCATCCCGATTATGCTTCCGATTGCAATAATCTCGGCGCATTATATTATTACACAGGTAAATACAATAAAGCAATTCCTCTTTATTTAGAAAGTAAAAATATATTTCAAACTGTTTACGGCGAAAGACATTATAACTATGCATTAGCATGCAGCAATGTTGCTCTCGTTTATGCTGCCGAAGGAAAATTCAAAAAAGCAAAACCTTTGTTTGAAGAAGCCAATTCCGTTTTGAATTATTTGGTTTCCGAAAGTTCAAAATTTATGAGTGAGCAAGAGCGTGATTTTTTTTTGAATACCGGTATCAGCAGCAATTTTGATATTTATAATTCTTTTTTTCTCGATAATGTGACTAAGGATAAAAGATTAAGCGGCATTGTTTACGATAATGCGTTGAGTTTAAAAAGTCAGTTGTTAAAATCAACTTTAGTAATTCGTAAAACGGTTCTTCAAAGTAATGATAAAGAGTTTATTTCTTTGTATAATAAAATGAATGCTGTCGGAAAATTACTTGCTCGGCAATATACTTTACCCCTTGAAAAACGCAGAACGGATATTCTGAAACTTGAAGAACAAAAAAATAATTATGAAAAAAAATTAACTCGAAAATCACAATATTTTGCATCTGTTTCCGATGCCGAAAAGTTAAATCGGAAGGACATTCAAAAATCATTATCGGAGAATGAAACTGCAATTGAATTTATAAATTTCAAGTATCATGACAGCAAGTTTCAAACAAATAAGATTTATTATTATGCTTTAATTTTACGGAAAAATTATCAATTCCCGAAAGCCGTTTTTTTATTTGAAGAAAAAAAGTTGCAAAATTTACTGCATCGAAATCCTGAATTGAGTGAATATAATTATATTAAGAAATTGTACGACCCGAAATCAAAAAGTGCAGCAGAATTATTTAAATTAGTTTGGAAACCTTTTGAAAATGAATTAAAAAATTCCGAAAATGTTTATATTTCTCCGTCGGGTTTGCTGAATCGTATTTCATTTGATGCTTTACCTGTTGATACGGCAAATTTACTTTCCGATAAATATAAAATTATTTATACCGTAAGCACTTCGGAGATTTGTAATAAAACAAGTTTATATCAAAAAGATATTAAAAATTCGGTTTTGTTCGGCGGCATTCAATATGAAATGTCTCCCGAGGAAATGCTTAAACAAGCTCAAAAATTCAAATCCGGTTTTTCTTCATATAACCGTTTAAATATTAACATAGATAATTCAAGTACCTTACATTCAATTATTTCCGACAGTTTAACGCGCGGACTTTCTTGGAGCTTTTTACCGGGAAGTTTGGATGAAGCCGTTGAAATAAAAGATGTTATTCTAAAAAAAGATATTGACGTAAAAATCTTTAAAGGTACAGAAGGCAGTGAAGAACAATTTAAAGTATTGGAAAAAGAGGCACCTTCAATTATACATATTTCAACCCACGGATTTTATTTCGGTAATGATGAAGAAAGTGAAACGGTTAAAAGTATGATAAGTGAAAATGTTAAGTTTGCACATTCCGATAACCCTTTATTGCGTTCGGGATTTATTCTTGCCGGAGGAAACAGAGCATTTCAGGGAAAAGAAATTCCTGCCGGCGTTGAAGACGGTGTTTTAACGGCTCTTGAAATTTCGCAATTAAATCTTTTTAATACAAAACTTGCCGTATTATCGGCTTGCCAAACCGGATTAGGAGATGTGAAAGGGCATGAAGGCGTATACGGATTGCAACGTTCTTTTAAAATGGCAGGTGTTGAGTATTTGCTGTTCTCCTTATGGGAAGTTCCGGATAAAACAACGAAAGAATTAATGGAAGATTTTTATAAAAATTGGTTTGACGGCGACGAAATTCGAACGGCATTTAAAAAAGCGCAAAATCAACTGAAAGAAAAATATGCGGGAGTTCCGGGTTCTGCTTTTGCTTGGGCAGCTTTTGTTTTAAAGAAATAAATATTTTTTACGGACGATTATAATAAGACATACAAAGAAGCAAATGATATTTTCGGGAAATATCCAGAGAAAATATTAATTAATTTTGTTGAAACGGATGTAAAAAAAGGTTTTGCATTAGA
>JAOZQB010000031.1:0-1865 GCA_029932445.1 Bacteroidales bacterium
TGATCATAAAAAATCTGTGTAAATCTGCGTCTGAAATATTTAGAAATCAGCGTAAACTTGTGTCATTAAATAAACGCAAAAATTCATCCAATATTTCCGGTGTCTGTGCTTTTATGTCATGAAACAAAATGATGTCGCCGGCTTTTGCTTTTTGCAATCTTTTTAAAACCTGCTTTTTATCTTTTACCGTATCCAGTGAACGAATACTCCAACCGATAACTTGCATATTTAAATTTTTAACGGCTTTTGCAATATTCGGATTTGTTACACCGTATGGCGGACGAAAAATTTTACAATCTTTTCCGGTCAGTTCTTTTATCAATTGATTGGTCTTTTCAAGTTCGGCAATAACTTTTGTAGTTGCGAAGAAATCAAAATAATACGAGTGTGAATATGAATGATTTCCGATTGCATGTCCTTCATTTACAATTTGTTTTACAATTTCAGGATATTGTTCAATATTTTTCCCGATGCAAAAAAAAACAGCTTTTTGATTGTACTTTTTAAGAATTTTTAATATTTCAGGAGTTGTTTCGGGATGCGGACCGTCATCAAATGTTAAGTGTAGTTTACTTTTGTCTTCTGATGAGCATTTTACTTTTGTATAAAATTGTGAACAAATATTTTTTGATCCGAAGAAAAGTATTAGAAACCAAAGAAATAAAGGTAATAAATACAAAAGTTGTGAGAAGGGCAAATAAACTTCAATCAATATCATTGAGAGAAAGATAATTATGAAAATGATATTTGCTTTTTTAAAGTTGAGCATAGTTCGGACACAGATTTTCGCTGATAATTATGATTTTTTAACTTTCAACTTTCTTTAACAACATTAACGAATGATTAATATTAAAATAATGATTGTAAATCAGAACGTTATTTAGTTTTTTTGATGTTTTATCATTGAGTTTTATAAAATCCGGAAATTCCTGAATTTTGATAATATTGGCACCAAGCCACAAAGCAAAAGCACTTGCCGTTTGGAACTCGCCGCATAAATGCTTGTAATAAGCAGACGGAGTTTCAGGAAATTCGGAGGAAAGTACGGTATCATATATTTCATCATCTGTTTTGTTTCCTGAATGGCCTGTAATAATCAAATCAATATCAGAATTTTGCAGATTGTTTTGTTTCAAAAAATCGGTAATTGTATTTTGAATTTCAAAAACATTTTTCGGTTTATAAAACATTTTTAAATCCTTTAACTCGGCATAAGTTTCTTGTTTTATGTCATCAGAAAGAACAAAAAATGAAACGGCTTCGCCGCATAAAGCACCCGGTGTATCATGGTTTAACAGATCCGTATTTTGAAGGGTATTTTGCTTCCAAAGTCCGGTTTTTTTAATGATATGATAATAATGATCGGTTATTTCGTCACCTCCGCCGACCAAAATATTTTTTTTGCCTTCTTTTAGGTGCATCATTGCATCGAGAATGGCAGACTCGAATGAAAATCCTCGGTTTACGTATGTAAAGTTATAATTATGGCACTTAATTCTGCCGGCAATTTGTCCGGCAACCGTGTTATGTGTCGATTGAATAAATGAAGTCGGCGTAAGAAATTGTTCTTTATCAATCAACATTTTCTCCAGAAACTTTTCGGTATCGGAAACAATGCCCAAACCGGTTCCGAAAATGATTGCATCCGGTATTGTAATTTCTGCTTGCTGCATCGCAATTTGGGAACAAATAATTCCGTTTTTAACGGTTTTGCTCATGCGTCTTGCTTCAATCGGCTTCATAAAATCTTTGTAATTCGGCTTTACGGATTTTAAATAATCATCTTCATAAATGAGCATATCTTTCAGAAACTCATTATAATTTAATGAATTTTGCGGTGAAATACTTGCTGCTCCGTTGATGAA
>JAOZQB010000031.1:1965-18920 GCA_029932445.1 Bacteroidales bacterium
TAAAATTTCCGTTTCAGGAATTAAATGAAATTCGCTCATCGGATTTTGAAAACGCAAATTCGGGAAAATAATCTTATTTTGTAATGATAAAACGGAGAAAACGGCTTCCAAACTTCCGGCTGCAGCTAAAGTGTGTCCTGTATAAGCTTTTGTTGAACTGAATTTCGGAATTTTATTATCAAAAACATTCAGCATAGCTCTGCCTTCCGATAAATCATTATTTGCCGTGCCCGTGCCGTGAACATTGATATAGTCAATTTCTTCAGGTTTCAGTTTAGCGGTTTCTAATGCTTGTTGCATTGCCAAACTTGCTCCGTATCCGTTCGGTGAAGATGCTGTTTGATGAAAAGCATCGTTGGCATTGGCGTATCCCGAAATCACCGCAAGCGGTTTCTTGTTTTCTTTTGTTACGAGTTCTTCGCTTTCCAAAATAAGATAAGCGGCAGCTTCTCCTAAATTTAGTCCTTGTCGCCCATTGTCAAATGGTTTGCAGGGTTTTCTGTCTAAAATCATTAAAGTGTTAAAGCCGTTTAAAGTGAATTTTGATAAAGCATCGGTTCCGCCGACAATGACGCGGTCAAGTATTCCGTTTTTGATTAATCGTGTACCGATTATTATTGCATTTGCCGAAGATGAACAAGCGGTGCTTATGGTTGTCATAAATTCGCTTATTCCGAAATAATCGGCAATTTTTTCGGTGCTGTCGGCAGCTTCGTGGGTTTTAATAAAATCGTTATTTAAATCGGAATTGAGAAAATCAAGATAATATTTTTCGCTTGAAACCATTCCTGCAACCGTCGTAGCCGAAACAATCCCTGTTTTTTCTTTGCTCGGGTCAGAAATACCTGCATTTTTAAGAGCTTCTTTAACGGCTGTGATACCTAATAAAGCCGTTCGGGTATATACTTCCTTTTCAGGAAGTCGGAGTTGTTCAATTAAATGCTTATCGGAAAGTTTTACTTCACCTGCCGGAATTTCAGCTTTAAAAATTGTATTTAATAAAGTTATTTTCCCGATACCTGATTTCTTATTCTTTAAAGAATTAAAATTTTCCGCAACATTATTTCCGATTGCGGATATTGCTCCGATGCCGGTTATGTAAACTTTTTTGTTCAATTAATTTGGTGTTCTTTAATATATTCAGCCATTGTTTTTAAGGAGTAAAAAATTTTTTGTCCGTCTTTAGGATTTTCAATTTTAATACCGTAATTTTTCTCTAATAATACGATAAGTTCCAGAGCATCAATAGAATCCAGCCCGAGACCTTCATTAAACAGGGGCTCGTTCGTTTCGATTTCATCCGGTTCCATATCTTCAAGGTTAAGAGCTTCAATAATTTGTTCTTTCAGTTTTAATGTTAAATCTTCCATTTGTATTTTTAAAAATTTGATTGCAATATTAGTAAATAAATCTTATTTTGAGCTTTCTAAAAGATAAAGTTCGGCAATATAATTTCCTTTCGGATAATTATAATCAACTCTGCCGGTAATACACAATTTTGATTTTCTCTTGTTCAATAATATGTCGGCATAATCAAAAATAAAATCTTTATCAAAATATTCGGAAATAAAAACGGTGTTTTCGCCTTTGATTTTATTTTTTATGCAAATTTCACCAATCATTATATTTGCCAGTGTGTAAACAAAAACTGACGGACCGGGAAAATAATTTTTTCGATCGTCAATTGTTTTCTGATATTTAGCATCAGTATCAAGCGAAGAACTTTCGTTTGATAAAATAACAGAAATTTCTTCACTTTTATAGTTTGATAAAATATTGGTGTTATTAAGCAAAATTTCAGCTCCCAAAAAACCGAGTTTGCTCAAATTGTCCATTTTGTAAAATTTAGGATACTTGATTTTATAATTTTTATAAACAGCTTTTGCAAAAGCGGAAAACTGATTTTTATCGGAATCTGTATATTTGT
This sequence comes from Bacteroidales bacterium, assembly GCA_029932445.1. Lineage (GTDB taxonomy): Bacteria > Bacteroidota > Bacteroidia > Bacteroidales > JAADGE01 > JAADGE01. The sequence continues at coordinate 3,893 of JAOZQB010000031.1, forward strand.
AATCTATTGTATCATTAACAGTTACTTGATTATTAGAAATCTTAACTTTTTTTATAATTTCAAAATGCTTTTTATCGAAAGATACAGTATTTTGACTGAAATTTTCTTTTTTCAGAACCAAAACTGCATTGCATCCTCCGAAGCCCGATGCTGTTTTAAGTGCAGTATTAACGGAAATGCTTTTGTATTTTTTTTGAACATTTATTTTTCCCGAAACTCCGATTTCTTCAAATCCTGCGGTTTTATAAACCTCCGAATTTTTGATTGCTTCAGCAGCAATTACGGTTTCAATAATACCCGTTGCCCCGAAAGTATGACCGATGTATCCTTTGGTTCCGCTAAGAGGAACTGATTGTAAACCTGCAAGTTCCAACGCTTTGCTTTCGGTTTCGTCATTATAGGGTGTCGCTGTTCCGTGTCCGGAAATAAAATCAATATCATCGGAAGACAGATTACTTTCACTCATTGCTTTTTTTATTGAAAAAGCAAGTTCCTCACCTGTTCGAGACGGTCCCGAAATATGATTGGCATCATTTGAATTTGCCCCTCCGGCAATTATAATCCCCGAATTATCAGATAAGGATTTTTCGGAAGTTAAAATAATTGTTGCGGCACCTTCCCCGGGTGTCATTCCGGTTCGTTTAATATCAAAAGGTTTACAAGCACCTTCACTGACGGCTTTAAACGCTTGAAAACCGGATAAAGTAAATTCCGACAGAATATCGGCTCCTGCTACAACCGCATTTTTGTATTTCCCGGCTTCAATTAATCTTTGTGCCGTAATAACTGCCATTGTACCCGATATGCATGCGTTTGAAATTGTGCGAATATTATTTTTTTTACCGAAAAAATCGGCAACAATTTCGGAAGATTTCCAAAGTTTTAATCGCTCGGTATCAAATGAATTTTTGTTGTCTTTTTCTAATAAATCAATATTACCTTTTGTTGTCGAAAAAATGAAAACGGTTTCATCTGATTGAATATCAACTTTTGAATTCTTCAAAGCGTCATTAATCGAAAGAATTAAAAATTTTTCATATTTCGTATATTTTTTTGAATTTTCAGAAATTTTCGAAAACCTTTTTTCTGGTTCATCGTATGAAACGAGTGAAACAAAAACAGGTTCAGGGGATATTTTTTTGTTTTCGGACAATTGAATACCGGAAATGCCTTTTCTGATTTTTGAAAGGTTTTCTTCGGAAGAAAAACCCAAAGAAGAAATAATATTATGTGATGAAATATAAATCATTTACAGAATATACTAAGGACTGCAAAAGTAAAAACTTCCTTTATATTTGAAATAATATTTGCGACTTGTTTTCGTTAAGGCAAGGAATTTGTATAATAAAATAAATAATACATACAATTAAGAATGAGAAAAGGATTAATAATGAAATTATATTTAACATTAATCAGCTTAATTATAGGTGTTTCGACTTTTTCCCAGAAAAATATCAAAATGGTTCTTATTAACGGAGGAACTTTTGAAATGGGCAGTAACAGTAAACAATTTAAAGATGAAACTCCGGTTCATAAAGTGAAAGTTGATACGTTTTATATTGCACAATATGAAATGAATTTTAATGAATATAAAGCTTTTTGTAAAGTTGCGGGATTCAGTGACCCTTATGGCGAAACGGATTTTCCGGCTACAAATATTACTTGGGAAAGAGCCGTAATGATGTGTAATTGGTTAAGCAGAAGAGACGGTTTTGATAAAGCTTACAAAATTACTCGTGATGAAAAAGCCGGTATTTTTGAAGTTTCCTGTGATTTTAATTCTAACGGCTATCGATTACCTACGGAAGCTGAATGGGAATATGCCGCAAGAGGCGGAGATCGTTCCAAAGGTTTTAAATTCAGCGGCAGTAATATGCCATATTCAGTTGCTTGGTTTAATGAGAATTATAAAGGGGAAGAACATAAATCCGGTGAATTGTTACCTAACGAAATAGGTCTTTATGATATGAGCGGAAATGTTGCAGAATGGTGCTGGGATTTATATGACGGAACGTATTATTCTCATTCAGACAATACTAACCCTAAAGGTTCGGATGTTGGTCAAAACAGAGTCTTCAGAGGCGGAACGAGACGTGATAAAATGGCTCATATTATTCTTACACGAAGATCTTATCTGAATCAAAAAAAGAAGAATTTATATTTGGGTTTCAGAGTTGTAAGAACAAAATCTTATGAATAAATTCAGAAATTTATCTGATTTTAGTTACAAAATTTATCAAGCTTCTGAAACAAATTCTTTATAAAACTAAATTTATTCTAATTTTGTTTTGTAAATAACAATACTTCAATATTGGAAGACTTTATTTCATTATCGGATTTAAATTTTAAAATTAAGGAAAAAATTAAAAATAATTTTTCCGAAAACATTCGTATTGTTGCTGAAATAAGTGAACTAAGGGAAAGCAGAGGACATGCATATCTTGAGCTAAGCGAAAAGTCAGACGATGATTCTGTTATTGCTAAAGCAAGAGCAACAATTTGGGCACGAACGTACGGTATGTTAAAATCCTATTTTGAAAGCAGTACCGGACATCGGCTGGAATCCGGAATTAAAGTATTGATTGTTGTTCAAGTTGTTTTTCATGAGGTTTACGGGTTTAGTTTGAATATCATTGATATTGACCCAACGTATACCATTGGCGAGATTGAGCGCAAAAGATTGATGATTATTAAAAAATTGGAAGAAGAAGGTGTTACGGAAATGAATAAAGAACTCGATTTTCCGCTTGTTCCTCAACGAATTGCGGTTATATCAGCAGAAACTGCTGCCGGCTTCGGAGATTTTAAAAATCAATTACAAAAAAGCCCTTTCCAATTTACAATTAAATTATTTAAAGCTGCAATGCAAGGTGAAGAAACGGAAAATTCAGTTGTAGATGCATTGGAACGAATCTTTGAAGAAGAAGATAATTTTGATTTGGCAGTAATTATCAGAGGCGGCGGTTCAAAATCTGATTTAGCATGGTTCGATTCTTATAAAATTGCTGTTAATATTGCACAATTTCCAATCCCGGTTCTTACCGGTATCGGGCATGAAAGAGATCAGTCAATCAGTGATTTAGTTGCACATACAGCCTTAAATACACCAACTGCAGTTGCTGAATATTTGGTTGAGAAAAATTCTGAATTTTATTCTTATTTAGATTCTTTATCACATAATTTATACAATCGTGTTGAAGATATTATTTCTGAAAATAATTATAAATTGGCTGAAATCGGGAATAAGTTTAAATTTGTAATTACACAAATTATTTCTTTGAAGAAAAATGAAATAAATTTGTTGCAAACGGAATACAGTTATAAAATAAAACAACAATTGAAAAAGTTTGATTATTTACTTCAAAATTATCCTGAAAAACTTTTGAATTCAATTCGTTACGGTTTAAATAATAAAATGCAAACGACAGAGTTATATTACTTAAGACTTGAAAATGCCTTGAATGCTTTTTTTGATAACAAAAAACATTGTTTGGCAATGTTTGAACAAACTAAAAATTTATCGGATCCGTTGCATGTGCTGAAATCCGGGTTCTCATATACCTTAAAAAACGGAAAACTTTTAAAATCAGCAAAAGACACAAAAAAAGGTGATTTCATAGAAACTGTTTTATTTGACGGCAGAATTAAATCTGAAGTTAAAAAATAATTATTTAATTTTGAGATTTTTAATATTATGAATAAATTAAGACAATATCCGGTAATTCTAAGATTGACGATAATTTTATTATTTATTATTTTAGTAATTTATTCTTTAATACAAGCAAAACAATTATTATATCCTTTGGCGATTTCAGTATTGCTTTCCTATTTATTATATCCCGTTGCATCTTTTTTGGAATATAAAGCAAGATTTCCTCGTGTGTTAGCAGTTTTAATATCCGTTTTATTGTTTTTGGCTGTTGCAACCGGAGCTGTCAGTATTTTAATTGAACAAATTCAAAAATTTGCGGAAGATCAAACGATTCAACAACACGCAAATGAAAATTTTGCTGCCATTCAAAGCTTTATCAGTGATCAACTTAATATTTCTTCTGAAGCACAAAATATTTGGATTAAAGAAAAGGCTAAAGGTTTATTAAATTTTCAAGGGGAAATTAAAACTGTTTTAATAAAAATGGTCGGAGCTGTTGAAGCGCTTTTATTTATTCCTGTTTTTACGTTTTTTTTACTTTTTTTCAGAAATCGTGCAGAAAAATTTATTCATAAATTAGCTGAAAGAAGGCATGCAGAACTTGCGGAAACTTTAATAAAACAAATTTCAAAAGTTACTATAAAATATGTAACAGGTGTAACAATTGTCGTTATTATTCTGGCGATTTCTCATTCGGTTGCATTAAGTATTATCGGGGTTAAATATGCTTTGGTTTTAGGATTAATAACGGCAAGTTTTTCATTTATCCCGTATTTCGGTACAATTGTAAGCGGTATTGTTCCTCTGACATTTACATTGGTGGCACAAGATGATCCGTACACAGCCATGGCTGTTGCGATTTATTACATTATCATTTCCTTAATTGATCATAATATTATTACACCGAGTATTGTCGGCGGAAAAGTTCATTTAAATCCCTTTGTTACGATATTAAGTATTATTATAGGAGCTACCATTTGGGGAATTCCGGGAATGATTATTGTTGTTCCGGCTATAGCTGTTTTGAAAATTATTTGCGATAATATTGATTCTTTAAAACCTTTCGGTTATATTTTGGGTGTTGAAAAGGACGGATTCACTATTAAAAAAATCAGTAATTTTTTTCTGAAAAGAAAGGAAAAATAATTCTTGCCTATGTCTTTTGTTGTAATAATTGTCATATTAATAATCATTATTCTGTTTCTTTTGGTATTCAGTTTCGGTTTCTTTATGGGTTTAAGTCGAAAGAAAAAAGATTTGAAACAATTGGAAAAAGAACAAGAACTTCAGAAAAAAACACAAGAAAGTATTATCAGCTATTTTTTGAATGATAAAAAACATTCCGGAAAAGAGCATGAAGAATCATCAATTTTACCTGTTAAAATTATCAACAGAGGTTATAAAAGAATTAAAAATTTTCTAAAGTTTAAGAAATTATATCTGAATTTAAAAGAAGAAGATATAATAAAATATCTCCGGAAATATTTTTTAAGTTATATCGGAATTGCAATTTTAATTTTAGGCATCGGATTTTTTATTAAATATTCTGTTAATTCAGCTTATATTAACATTGCCGGCAGAATTTTTATCATATTAACCGTCAGTGTCTGTTTAATATTTTTTGCTCATTTGATATCAAAAAAATTTAAAACTTTCAGCTCAATCTTAATGGGCGGTGCCATCGGTATTTTATTTATTTCATTCACGATTTCTTATTATACTTATGATGTGTTTTCAGATCTACAGGTTTTTTCCGTATATCTCGGATTGACTTTATTTTCTGTTATATTATCTTTATTTTATAATCGATTTGAATTACTCTTTTTAGCTGTTACAGCAGGTTTTTCAGCACCCTTATTCACAGGACTTTACCCTGAAAATACAACTTTTCTTTTATTGTATCTTTTATTGTTAAATATAGGATCTGTTTTTATCTCGTTAAGATTTAAAAATTATTTAATCCGATTAGTACCTTCACTTTTTACGGGTATTTATTTAATATTAATTGTCAGGCATGCATTTCAACTCAATCAGTTTGGCTCCTTTCAAACGGATTTTATTATGTTGAATATTTTATATTTTGTTTTAATTTTCCTTGCTGTTGCATATCATATAAAACATATCAGTGATTATAAGTTATATGAATTAATGATGGTTGTTGTTATTAATATGATTTATTATTCTTTGGGTATGTATATGCTTGAAGTATTAAACCCCGATTATAAAGGTGTTTTTACTGTTTTAACGGCTGTTTTTAATATGCTGTTTTTGATTATTGTAATTCTTATCAGAAAATCAGTAAAGGAACAATTAGTATATTTTTTCGGAATTCTCAGTTTATTGTTTTTAACATTAATTCCGCCGGTTGAATTAGTGGGAAAATCAATTACAATGATTTGGGCAGTTGAAACGGTTCTGTTAATGTGGGTTTCGATTAAATTGGATATTAAAATGCTGAAATTAGTAACAACTTTTTTAATGCTGGGATTAATAACCAGCTTTGTTTTGGATGTTGTCGATAATTTCTTTGCAATTTCATTTAATGCACCACAAAAACAACTTTTAATTAATAAAAGCTTTGTCTCGGGATTAATGACCAGTATAGGTTTGGGTTTGAATGTGATAATTTCCGGTAAAAGTAAAGAAGTGTATCTTTATAAGCCGATTAAAATGAGTTGGCTGCGAATTTTTATTTCGATTGTTTCCGTTGGTGCTTTATATATTTCATTATATACCGAAATTTTATACAGAATTACAATTACAATAAGAAACGAAAATCTAATTAATACTTATCTCGGAATTTATAATTTTTCCTTTATTCTGATTGCAGTAATTGTTATTAGTTTTATTAAAAATAGATTTTTGAAGATTGTGTCCGGTTTTATGGGAATAGCCGTTGTTATTTTATTTTTCAGTTATTATTTATATGAAATTATTACGATAAGAGATCATTTACTTTCAAATCCGTCTGTTTCGATGCATACATTTAACAGTCATTTATATATGATTGCAACTATTTTATTTATTGTCTTTTTCTCATACATAAATGTAAAAAATTTAAGTAAAACAATACATAAAACAGCTAAATGGATATTAACATTTTCAATTGTAGCTGTATTAACTTCGGAATTAGATCATTTATTTGTTATTAAATCTTTTGGTTCGGGGATTCCGTTAAGTACGATTTTATCTGAAACACATTATTTTTATTATTCTTTATTTTGGATGATTTCAGCGTTTATTATTTCATTATCGTCATTATTGTTTAAAGATCATGAACTAATCAGAATCGGAATGTTTTTTCTTCTTGCGGTTATTATAAAATCATTTATCTTTGATATGCCGGAATTAACAATCGGTCAACAAATTATTACATTTTCAACTTTAGGTTTTATTATTTTATTTACGGCATTTGTAAGACAAAGAATATTTGAAAAAATCATTTTTAAAAAAGAATAAACACATGAAACACCCATTAAAGCTTAACATCCAAAGGTCTGACTAATGCACGAATATGCCTTTGCAGAATAAAAATAAGCCGTCATGCGGGTGTTCCCTGTCTGCCGTCAGGCAGGCTGTGTGACCTTTGAAAATTATAAAATTAGACACATGAAATCAATATTAAAATATATCTTATTTTTTTGGTTTGCTTTTATCCTTAATCTGTTTAGCTATTCTCAAACATATAATTGGCAGGCAAAAGTTGAAAGTGTTGAAAACGCCGGATATTATAAAATGTTTTTGAATTCTGATGTGACTTCACACTTGCACCATGCATTTCCGGATATTCGATTATATGATGATAAAAATAATGAAATTCAATATATTTTAAGTCAGAATAAAACGATTTATGATAAAGGAAAACGTACCGAACTGAAAATTTTAAAAAATAAATATCGAAAGTTTAAACATTTTACGGAAGTTATTGTTGAGAATACCGGAAATATTGAAATATCCAATTTGATTTTTAAAGTAGTAAATACGAATAATCCTGTTTTTATAAAAATCATGGGAAGTTCCGATACTCAAAAATGGTATATTTTAAAAAATAATTATCCGACAGTTCCTGATATTACAAATGCAGATACGACAGAAATAAAAGTTATGAATCTTCCGAGGAGTGATTTTAAATATATAAAAATTCTTTTTCATGATTATGATGAACAAAATATTGAAGTAATTAAAGTCTATTACCATGATTTAGCTGATATCAGGGCAGAATATACTCAATTACCCAAACCTGAAATTACACAAAAAGATACTTTGGATAAAAGTATTGTAACGGTTGAATTTAAAGAAGCTCAGTTTATTGATATGTTTACTTTCGGTATTCAAGGTCCTGAATTTTATTTAAGAAAAGTTCAAATGATGAAAGATGATACAGGGATTGTAGCCACTCCCGGTGAAGAATTCTATGATCAAATGAAAAAAGATTTCTGGTTGGGTTCCTTGAAAAGCAACAGGATTAATTTAGCAGACTATAAAGCTGAAAAAGTAGTATTTATTATTGATAATAAAGATAATCAACCCTTAAAAGTGTTTAAAGTAAATGCATATCAATTAAAGAATTACATGATTACTTATTTGTTACCCGATACAAAATATCATCTTTTGTACGGAAGTAAAAATGCTAATTTCCCGAGTTATGATTTGCCGTATTTTAAAGATACGATTCCGAAAATATTACCTGAAACATATATTTATAATATAAAAAGAAAGGCAAATGCAGGAACGGAAATTAATACTATTTGGAATTTCCCTGTTCAATATCTTTGGTTTTCAATCGGTATTTTAGCTATTATTTTAATTGTAATCAGTATTTTACTGTTAAAGAAAACAGTAAAAAAGAATAAAAATCAGGAATAATCATTAAAAATGTTATATCTTTAACTCTAATTTAATAATTTAAAAATAAAATTATGAAGAAAATTATTTTACTTTCAGTATTTTTTTATGTCTTTTCTTTTATCGGGAAATCACAAACATTTAATATTGCAGAAGGAACAGCCGTTAATGATGATATGGCCAGACCTTGTATTACGGTTACTTTTGAACCTGATGCAAGTGAAGCAAAAAAAGCTTGGAAAAATTATTTGAAAAAGAAATACGATTTAAAACTAAAAAGTGACAGAGGCGATGATTTGAAAGCCGAAGAAGCTGTTTTTCCTGCAGTAACTTCCAGAACAATGGATTTTTATACACGTTTTGAAAAAGATAAAGATAATCATACAACAAAAATGAATGTATTTGTTAAATTCGGTTATGATATATATTTAAACAATACGGATAATCCGAGTGAATATTCTTCATTAATGTCAATTGTAAAGGATTTTTCAGTAGAATTTCTGAGAACTTATTATAGTGATAATCTTGAAATATTAAATTCTGAATTGGCTAAAACAGAAAAAGAACAAGCCAATACCTTAAAAGAAAATGAAACTTTGGCTTCTGATATTGAAAAAAACAAACAAACAATCGAAGATTTGAAAAAAGAAAATGAAGAAAAAACGGCTCAAATCGAAGCTAATAAAAAAACAATCGTTACTTTAACAGAAAAAGTTACGGCAAAAAAAGAAGAGATTCAAAAAATGAATGAAGTTATAAACGGTATTAAATAATTCCGTATATTTGTAAACTAAATCATTTGTTAACTATAAATTAATTAAATTATGAAAAAGATTTTATTACTGACTGCAACAATTGTGTTAACTGTTTCGGGAATGTTTGCACAAAAAGGTATTTCCTTCGGTTTGCGAGCTATTCCTACTTTAAATTTTACATCAATGACAGACGGAGATTCTTTATACTCTTATGCATCTTCGGGAACAAAACTCGGTATCGGTTTCGGGCCGTCCGTAAGGTATAAATTTTCAGATAACTTCAATGTCGATGTATCCGGTATTTTCACTTGGCAAAAATTCGGAATTAATCAAACAAATGAAACAACAAATCCGAATCCTGTTGATATTACAGAAGATTTTAAAGTGCAATTTTTACAAATCCCTTTAAATTTTAACGGACAATTTGATGTAGCAACTGATTTTCAGGCATTAATTAATTTCGGTGTCGGAACAGGCATTAAATTAAAATCTTCTCGGGTTATTACGGATAATACCAACCCTCAAAGATTCTCAAGTGATTATCAAACAACAAGTGTTCTGAACTTTATCGATTTTTATTTAACGGCAGGTGCCGGCGCGGTATATAATATTGAAGATAATTTGCATTTATCGCTTACCGTTCAATATAATAACGGTATTATTGACGGTTGGCTGAATAACAAAAATGATAATACAGATTCAACAATCGAAGATTTAACTTTAAAACATAAAAATGTTGCATTCAGTCTGGCATTTTATATTGATTTGTAATATGCAGATTTAAAGAAACTTAAAACGTTTTCGTATTTTCGGAAGCGTTTTTTTATTTGGTATAATTTTAGTATTATTGCACATAGACATTATTGCTGACTATTTAACATTCTGAAAAAATAATGAAGAAACAAAAAAAGTTCGGTGCATTTGCCGGTGTTTTTACGCCTTCGGTTTTAACGATCCTCGGGGTTATCATGTATATGCGACTCGGATGGGTTGTCGGGAATGCCGGATTAATTACGGCTTTAGTAATTATTATTATCTCTCATGTTATTTCTGTTACAACAGGTCTTAGTATCTCATCAGTTGCCACGGATAAAAAAATTAAAACCGGCGGCATTTATTATATTTTATCGCGAAGTTTGGGATTTCCTATGGGCGGAGCAATCGGAATTGCTCTTTTTGTCGGAACAGCTCTCGGTATTTCACTATATTTAGTCGGTTTTGCAGAAAGTTTATTGGCTGTTGACAGTTTCAGAAACTTTTTTCATTTAGCTCAAGATGATTTAAACAGTTACAGAATAATTGCCACCATTGCATTATTGGTTTTGGTTACATTGGCTTTTATAAGTACTTCACTTGCCATAAAATCTCAGTATTTTGTAATGGGTGCCATTGCATTATCGCTTGTTTCAATTATTGCCGGAATTACTATGGGAACTGATTTCTTACCTGAAACTGTTTCAATAACTCCTTTAAGGAAAGGGGTAAGCATACAAGAAATTTTCGGTGTGTTTTTTCCGGCTGTTACCGGTTTTACGGCCGGAGTTGCCATGTCCGGTGATTTAAAAAAACCTGAAAAAGATATTCCGAGAGGAACACTCGCATCTATTACCGTCGGTTTTATTGTATATGTTAGTTTAGCAATCTTTTTTGCATTTTTTGTAAACAGAGATTTATTAGTAAATGATTATAATTTTCTTTTAAAAGTTTCCTTATATGCGCCTTTAGTTCTTATCGGAATTTGGGGTGCAACACTTTCTTCGGCACTCGGCGGAATTCTCGGCGGACCTCGAATACTTCAAGCCATAGCAAAGGATAAAATAGTCCCGAAATTATTTGCTAAAGGATACGGTGCTTCGAATGAACCTCGTAATGCTTTGATATTTATATTCATAATTGCTGAAGGCGGTATTCTTATCGGAAGTTTAAATGCCATTGCAGGAATTGTTTCAATGTTTTATTTGGCTTCCTACGGATTTATTAATCTGGCATTTTTTCTGGAAAATTGGGCCAGTACGGATTTTCGACCGACATTTAAAGTGAAAGGAATAATCGGGTTAATCGGTTTTATTGCAAGTTTTCTGGTTATGGCACAGCTCGGAATCTTGTCAATGATTGCGTCATTGGTAATTATGTTCGGAATTTATGCTTGGCTAAATCGGAAACAGTTTAAATCCGAATCCGGAGATGTCTGGCAAAGTGTTTGGCTGTCGGTAGTTCGAAAAGCACTTTTCACTTTAAATAAAAAAAATCTTGAAGATCGTAATTGGCAACCGAATATAATTTTATTCAGCGGCGGTGAAAATAAACGACCTCATTTGCTTGAATTCGGTAAAGATTTAGTCGGGCGCTACGGATTGTTATCAAATTTTGATTTGCACGAAACCAAAGATAAAAAATATTTGTTTCCGAAACATTTACAGGCAAATCCGAATGAAAACGGGAACTTAAAAGGTGTATTTGAACGACGACAAACTTGCAGTGATATTTATTCCGGTATTGAAACAATCATAAGTACATACGGATTTTCGGGTATTGAACCGAATACCGTTTTAATGGGTTGGATGCGACAAAGTAAAAATCCGGTTCGATTTTCGGAAATGATAAAACGGATTAATGAATTAGATGTCAATTTGTTATTAATGGATTATGATAAACGCTACGGTTTCGGAGAATATAAAACAGTTGATATCTGGTGGCGCGGTTCCGGAAATAACGGAAACCTGGCTTTAAATTTAATTAAATTCTTAAGAGTTTCGGAAAATTGGGCTGATGCAAAATTACGTCTTCTTATCGGAAATCCGGATAATGAAAAGGCAGAGAAAATTCGAAGACATGCCGAGCAGGTGCTTAACAGTATGAGAATTGATGCGGAAATTAAGGTTATAAATAACCAAATTCAACAAAAACCGTTTTACGAATTAATCAGAACCGAATCTTTGGAGACGGATTTAATAATTCTGGGTTTACCGGACATAAAAACAGGTGAGGAGGAAAAATTTGTTAAAGAAACGAGCCGTTTAATGTATCAAATCGGAACAGTTATTCTGATTAAAGCGTCATCACAATTTAAAAATCTGAACTTAGGATTAAAATATATTTCTTCCGATGACGAAAAGGATAAACTAATTTCATCGGTAAATATTTTACCTGAAAATGAGGAGATTAAAATGCCTGATAATCCGGTTTTGGCTGAAAATATTCGTTTACTTATTGATCATATTAATCAATTTGATGAACTGTATGAGAATTTATTGACTCAAAGTTTTGTTCCGTCCTATGACTTTATCGGCAAAATTATTAACGAAACGGAAACTGTTTTAAACAGCAGAATTAAGACCTTAAATCAAAATATCGATACGGATATTCTTAAAAATCTGATTATCGGTTTAGATAAATTATTAAAAACGGTTCAATCAATTGTACGTGATTATAATACGAATATAATTTCCGAACAATCCGAACTGTTAGAAACGGTTTATGATACGGTAAAAGAGAAATTAACAGGGATTACCGATGAATTACCCGAATATTTATTTTGTAAATATTCAGAAGAAGATTTAATTCTGAAACCGGATGATAATTCTGAATTAAAACGGTTTAAAAATAAAAATCGTCTGAAATTGAAATTGAATAAAAAATCGATTTCTTATAAAATAAAGTTTAAAGAAATTATAAAACAATATATTCCTTCAGAAAATCTTTCTGCTTATAATGCAACCGGAAAAAAAATAGGGATACTGCATTTTCAATTTATTCTTGAATTACAAAAATTAATCAGAAACGTAAGGACAGGAATATTAAAATTGCAGGCAGCTCAAACAAATGCCGATTTAAGCAATGACCAAATAAAACAAATAAGTTCTCAAATACAGGAAGAAACAGACGCAATAAACAAACTTAAAAACGATGCGGTAAAGTCAGTTTATCAATTTTTACATTTTAAGAATGTTGAAATCATTAATAAAATCAGTAAACAAATTAGTGAAATTCACCCGAACAGATACATTCACAAGGGGAAATCCGGTAAAGAACTTGAGAAATTAACTGCACAGTTAACCCGAATACCGAAATATTGGAAACGAAATGAGCAATTATTGTTGAACTCATGGAGTCTGGAATTATTGTTTTTAGAGTTTGAAAATCGAATGTATCGAATTGTAAATAAGTCTGTTAGTTCAGTAGAATTACTTATGCGAGAAATGATTTTAACTAAAACAGATGCTTTAAAACAAGCATTAAGCACATTTTTAAAAGATTTTACAAAAAAACAAAAATCGATTTATCACAAAGTTGAATTTTCCGAATTGTCGAATAAAAATGAAATTGCATATCAATTTAAAAATCTTTTGGTTTCCGGATTTGAAAAATTCAACTATTTAATCGATCGTTTTCCGGAGAAAATTGAATTATTGACCGATGAAGCTTTTAATAACATTACCGAACATCAATTTGAGGATATTGATACCATGGAAGTTTCAGTGTCTTCGATGCTTGATTATGTAATTCAAACGGAACTTAATGAGCCACTTGCCGAAATGGCGGAAAATATGCCCGGAAATGTTTCGGAATTAGAACAATCCGTTCATAACATTCAAAGTTTGGTGTTTTTTACTTTATTCGATAACGAAGGAAAATTAATCGAAAATAAAAAAAATACTCCGGATGATGTTAAACGATTTATAAGTCAGCAAATTGAAAAATTAGATGAATATGAAAAACAAACCGAAAATGAAATTATCACGATTCATCGAAAAGTTAACGAACGTTTGAGTGAAGTTTCAAATCATTTACACATCTATTTACTGATAAAAAATGCCGGTGAAAGTAAAAATTTTGCTAAAAGAAAATTGAAAGAGGATTTCAAAAAAATATCGTTTAAAGATTCTCGACCAAAAAATACGAAATTGAAAACCGTCAATAATAAAAAAGGAACCCTTAAATCAGCTTTTTTTAATCGTTTACAAGCACCCGCCGATAAAACAATTTCAAAGGTAAAACGAACTTTAGACACCGTTTTGGAAGTTTCACCTCGGAAAGAAGTATTTGAAAGCTTGCCTTTTTATTACCGGCAGTTATTTTTGAGGAACGAAAATTTTAATTCGGATTTCTTTGTAAACAGAAAGCGTGAAATTTCTCAATTGGATGAAACCGTGAAACGTTATGATATCGGTTATAAAGGCGGTATTTTAATTACGGGAGATACCTTGTCGGGGAAATCGTTTTTAGCACATTATTATATTTCGAAATATCAAATAAACAGAGATTTTTATGTTGTAACCCCCCCCGAAGAAAGTTCTGTATCTGTTAAGAAATTCGATGAAGCAATTGATAACGCGTTAAATGTTTCAAAAATAAGTTTGAAGAAATTTTCAAAAATTAAACCCGGCAGTATCATACTGTTTGATGCCTTAGAACTTTGGTGGGAAAATACCGAAAACGGATACGATATCATTACTAAGATTAAAGAATTGATACAGAATTATGCCGGTAAGATTATATTTATGGTGACGATTAATAAATATGCTCTGAAACAATTAAATAAAACTTCTGATTTCGAAAATTATTTTTTAAATATTATTGATTGCCTGCCTTTCTCTTCTTCAGATACGGCAGATGCTTTGTTAAAACGTCATAATGCAGGCGGTATTCCTTTTGTGTTAAATGAAAAAAAACAAGAACGATTAAAATCGGTTGAACTTGACAAACTTTTTGAAGACTATACCGCTTATACCGACGGTAATATCGGAACAGCAATTCATGCTTGGATTGCTGAAAT
>JAOZQB010000197.1 GCA_029932445.1 Bacteroidales bacterium
ACCAAATAAGCCACATCATAACGGTCGGTAACTTCATATTTGTCTAATTTTTCAATTTCCATACGAAGCAAATTTCCGAGTTGTTCGGGCGTATATTCTATACCTTGCGAGTCCATGTTTAATACGGTAAGACTCGGTTTTTGCGCAAATACATTTACATTTAGAAAAATAAATATACTTGCAATAACTGATAATTTCATAATTGTTTTCATAACTTAAATTTTTGTGTTTATTTTCGGAACAAAGATATGGCAGCTGTTAATGAAAACAAAACGGAAAATTGCAAATGTTAATACAGAACTTGCGAAATATGCAAAAATACAGATATATATCTTCATAACATGATACTGTTTGCGAATTTTGCAACAGGCATTTCATTTATTTGCGATTTTCGCAAAAAACTCTTTTTAAAACATTCGAAAATTAAGAATTTTTAACAAAAAAAATCCCGATTGTTAAATTATCGGGATTTTTTTTTTAAATATATTAAAACTATCTTCTTCTCTTTTTTTGTCGTTGCTGAACTTTTTGCATATCTTCAATACGTTTTTGCCAATTTGATTTCGGTTTTACTTTTTTCTTATTTGTATTTAATTTTGCAAGTAAGTCATCTTCGTTAATCAGTCTTCTGATCAGAAGTGTTTGAATAATCGTAATAATATTCGATAAGAAATAATAATAACTTAATCCGGCAGAATAATTATTGAACCATACCACCATCATAACCGGCATCAAATACAGCATCATTTTCATACCGGGCATTTGTGTATTACCGCCGGACATTTGATTTTTATTTAATAATTGACTGATAAGCATAGCACCCGCCATTAATAAGGCAAACAAACTGATATGATCTCCGTACATGGGAATACTGAAACCGTGCGGGAAAGTCCAAATTGAATCAAAAGAGGATAAATCATTTGCCCATAAAAAGCTTTTTTGTCTTAACTCAATAGAAGACGGAAAGAACCGGAACATTGCAATCAAGAACGGCATCTGAAATAACATCGGTAAACAACCGCCCATCGGATTAACACCTACCTTTTTATAAAGTGCCATCGTTGCTTGTTGGCGTTCCATTGCTTTATCTTTCGGAATTTTTTTATTGATTTCGTCAATTTGCGGTTTTAAGACACGCATTTTTGCCGAAGATTTATAGGATTTGAAAGTTAAAGGGAATAATACTAATTTAATTAACAGTGTCATAATCAATATAATCAACCCCATATTATTTCCGAAAACATGACCCAACGCATTAAAAAGCGGAATGATAACATATAAATTTACCCAACGAAATACGGACCATCCTAAAGGAATTAAACGTTTTAAATTTAAATCTTGATCTTCGGAACCTTTAATTTTCTTTAAAATATCATAGTCATTAGGACCTATATAATAATTGAAAGTGTATTTCGGATTTCCGTTTTCAAAAGGAATTGAAATAGTACTTTCAAGATGTTTGAGATATTTATCAAACGTTTTATCTTTAGTATATTCTATTTCAGCAGAAGAAAAATAATCATCTGCAATTAATACGGTTGAAAAAAATTGATCCTTATAAGCAATCCATTTAATTCTGGTATCGGCAGTTTCTTTTTTATCATCAGAAGTTTCTGTCAGATACTTTACTTCATCTTCAAAATACTTATAATAAATTGTACTGTTTTGATTTTCCCATTTTGCTCCTTTTTCTTGTTTTCGAATTTTTGATTTCCAATTAATATCAATATAACTTGAATTTGAAGCTAAATCGCTGTCTAATCCGTGAAATTGAATAACAAATTTTAATAAATAACTTTCGGGATCCAAGCTGTAGATATAATCAATATATTTATCGTCTCCGGCATTTAACCTTAAAGTAACGGTTTGTTTTTCTTTACTTGCATCATAAAGTGAATCTCCTTTTGTATTTACAAAATATAAATCGGCAGTAGAAATATCTTTATTATTCGAATAAAAATTTAAATCAAATTGATTGTCATTTTTATCAAATAAAATCAGAGGTTTATCCCAAGGTTTCTCTCCTCCTTTTTTAAAATCTTTCAATTCGGCATAATAAGGATAAGCCCCTTTTGTCGTGAATTTTATTTTAATTTTTTGATTCTCAAGAGTAACAAATTTTTCTTCTCCTAAAGCAGATGCTGAAAAGATTCCGAAATTTGATTTTAAATTTTCAGTGCGAGCAGTATCGTTTTTAACAGAATCTGCAGCTTCAACTTTATTAACAATTAATGCTTCTGAAACAGAATCCTTTACTTCCGTAATTGAATCTTGAATTTGTTTTTCAACTAAAACTTTTCGAATAGAATCTTGTTCTCTTTGTTTTTTTGCAATTTCTTCTTTTGAAGGTTGATTATAAATACCGTATGCAATTAACAAGCCGACAATAATTATGATTCCGAATATTTGATTTTTATCCATTTATTTATGTTCTATTTATTTTTACAAGCTTTTAAAAAAGATATAAAAACCGGGTGTGGTTTTAATACCGTACTTTTATATTCCGGATGAAACTGAACTCCGGTAAACCATTTATGATCCGGTATCTCAAAAATTTCAACCAAATCAGAATCAGGATTTATACCGGTGGCTTTCATACCCGCATCTTCAAAATCTTTCAAAAATTCATTATTGAATTCGTAACGATGTCGATGACGTTCTTTTATTTCGGTTTTCCCGTATTCTTTGTATAATTTTGATTCTTTACTCAACACACAGTCATAGGCACCCAATCTCATTGTTCCGCCCAAATTAATAACACTTTTTTGTTCTTCCATTAAATCAATAACAGGAAAAGGTGTGTTTTGATGCATTTCAGTAGAATTTGCATCTTTTAAATTCAATACATTTCTGGCAAATTCAATAACTGCACATTGCAAACCAAGGCAAATACCGAGAAAAGGGATATTATTTTCCCGTACAAAATTAATTGCATCAATTTTTCCTTCGATACCTCTGTGCCCAAAACCGGGTGCAACCAGAACACCGTCAAATAAGCTGAGTTTTTCTTCTGCATTATCCTTATCTAATTTTTCAGAATGGATAAAATGAATTTCCGGTTTATAATTTAAATGCGCACCTGCATGTATAATTGCTTCATTAATAGACTTATATGCATCAGGCAATTCAACATATTTACCGACAAGTGCGATTTTCAATGTCTTTTCGGCATGTTTAATTTTATCAACAATCGAACGCCATTTTTTTAAACTCGGAACGTCTTTTACTTTAAGATTAAATTTATTCAGTACGACTTCATCTAATTTTTCTTTTTGCATCAATAACGGAACTTCATAAATTGTTGAAACATCTACGGATTCAATTACTGCATTCATACTTACATTACAAAATTTTGCAACTTTTTCTCTGACGGCAAAAGTAAGAGGATGTTCCGAACGCAAAACAATGATGTCGGGCTGAACGCCGCTCTCCAACATTAATTTTACGGAATGCTGTGTCGGTTTTGTTTTAAGTTCTTTTGATGCAGAAAGATATGGCACTAAGGTTAAATGAATAACAACAATTCTGTTTTCAAGTTCCCATTTTAATTGTCGAATTGCTTCAATATACGGATAAGATTCAATATCACCCACCGTTCCGCCGATTTCAGTCAAAACAAAATCGTAATTTTCTTTACCCAATAACTTAATACGTCTTTTAATTTCATCCGTAATATGCGGAATTATTTGCACCGTTTTGCCTAAATAATCCCCTTTCCGTTCTTTATCAATTACCGATTGATAAATTCTGCCGGTTGTTACATTATTTGCTTGGGATGTCGTAATCCCCGTAAAACGTTCGTAATGTCCCAAATCCAAATCTGTTTCGGCACCGTCGTTTGTTACGTAGCATTCACCATGTTCATAGGGATTTAAAGTTCCGGGATCAATGTTAATATACGGATCCAATTTTTGAATTGTAACCGAATATCCGCGTTCCTGAAGGAGCTTTGCCAATGAAGAAGATATAATTCCTTTTCCCAAAGAAGAAGTTACACCGCCTGTAATAAATATATATTTAGTATTTTTCAAAAGATTGCCTTTATTCTTGTGTTTTTTCTAACTCAATCATTTTCTTTTTCAAAGAATCAACTTTGGCTTTAGTTCTGTCAATTTTTTCAGTAATATTTTTCAATAATGATTCTGACTTAGAAGAGCTTGAAAAGAAACCGATATTATTTTCCCAAACTTTAATATCATCATTAAGTTTATCAATTTGATTTTGGACTTTACCCATTTCTTTCTGAATTAAAAAATCAGAATCCGGAGATTTTTTAAGCGCTTCTATATTTTCAATAAATTTAATCTCATCTAATTTCTCTTTGCTGATATTCAGTTTTTCATATTGTGCATTTACGGCATTATGAAAATTCTCATAAATCTCATCTTTGTGTTCAAACGGTACATATCCGATTGAAATAAATTCGTTTTGAAATTCTTTCAAATTTTGCAAACTTTCATTTTGGTCTTTCGAGAGTTCAAAATTTCTGATTTTCTCAATAATCTCTTGTTTTTTTATCAAATTTTCTTTTTCGTTTGCTTTTCTGTTTTTGTAATACTCTTTTTTTCTGTCGAAGAAATTATTACATGCTTTTCTGAATCGTTTCCAAATTTCATCGGATTTCTTTTTCGGTACGGGACCGATTTTTTTCCATTCTTCCTGAATATGTTTATAAATATCGGCTGTTTTCACCCATTCTGTAGAATCCTGAAGACTTTCAGCACTGGTGCATAAATCTAATTTCTTTTGATAATTATCTTCTCGATCTTTTTCTGTTTCTTCATAATATTTACGAATACGTTCAAAAAACCTATCACACGCATTTTTAAATTGAGAATAAATTTTATTATTGAATTCTTTCGGAACATAACCGATTTTTTTCCAAAGTTTCTGAATTTCAATTACTTTATCTGAAGCTTGTTTCCAATCAATATGTGTATCATAATCTTTTTCAGACAGTTCCTCAGCTTTTTCAACTAAAAATTGTTTCGATTCCAGATTTTTTTCTTGTTGTTCTTTTATTTCTTCAAGATATACGCTGTATCTTTCATTAATTTTTATTGTTGTAGTTTGAAATCTTAACCATAATTCATCGCGAACTTCGTTCGAAACAGCTCCGGTTTCTTTCCATTTTTTATGAAGCGTTTGAAGTTCTTTTTTAGCCCTGTTCGAATTGGTTTCCAAGAATAATTCCTCAGCTTTCTCACATAAAGAGATTTTAATCTCATAATTTTTCTTAAAATCTAAGTCTCTGAGTTCTTTATTTACTTCAACATATTCATAAAATTTTTTAATATTCTTATTATATTCATCAAATAATGCTTTGACATCATTTTTCGGCACTAAACCGATGTCATTCCATTTTTTTTGCAAATTTCTAAATTTATTGAAGGTTTTGGTAAAAGTTTCAGGTTTATTAACAAGTTCTTT
>JAOZQB010000198.1 GCA_029932445.1 Bacteroidales bacterium
AATTTAATTCTTCATGAATTAACGCATTTAGAATTAGCAGAAGAAGCACGTAAAAATGATGCAAATGAACTTTTTATTAGCAATCAATCTAACAAATCAAGTTTCTTCTACTCGATTGAGAAAGAAGCATTAAAGCTTAAGAAAAAAGGAATATCTGAAGAGAATATCTCAAATTATTTTTCGGCATTATTTGATGGATTAAATAGACAGATTTACAACACACCAATTGATTTGTTCATTGAAGATAGAATTTTCAATCAATGGGAAACAATAAGACCTATTCAGTTCCTTTCATTATTAACATTATTGCAAGAAGGGATAGAGGCAACAACCAAAAAGGAAATTGTCCAAAATTCACCAAAAAGAATTCTTTCAAAATCTAAAATATTCAATTTAATAAATGCTTTACATTTTAAAACTCTTTTCAAAGTTGACTTGGTAAGTGAACACAAACCAAGCAAAATTGAATTAGATCAGGCTGAAGAATTATATAATGAATTTTTAGAATACAGAGTAGATAAAGAACCAGGAGAAGAATACGAATTGGTTCAACATTGGGCTGAAGATTTAAAACTAGATGATTATTTTGAATTAGTACCTGAATCAAAACACAAACAAAAATCTATTGAATCAGTTCTAGAGGAAATTGAAAATGACCCGTTTGGTTCAGAATCAACCAATCCCTCTCAAGAAAGAAAAATGAAGAAGTTTTTAAAGGAACATTCTTCAAAGGAAACGAACATGGCAGTCGTTATGTACATGGTTGACGCTATTAATTATTTTAAGAAACTGAAGACTGCAAAAATTAAGGAAATTGCTTTTGAAATTGCAACTATTGGTACAGCGGGAATTGACCCGAACAAAAAAAACTATTCTATTCCTTCAATAAAGGGGAGTAACCTTTCAGGATACAAGATGCTTGCCTACTATTATGTAAGCTGGGCAATATCAATACCAGAAATGGTTAAAAGCCTTCAATTACCATTTGATAAAGAATATGAGTTAGCCCTGAATTTTACAAAATTATAAATCTATGAATGAGTTTAGTGATACAATAAAAAAACTAATCGAATTTCGTGACAAACGAGACTGGAAACAATTTCATAATTCAAAAGATTTAGCAATTGCTATTTCAATAGAATCTTCAGAACTTTTAGAACTTTTTTTGTGGAAGGAGAATGAAGATGTAAATATTGAAAAGCTGAAAGAAGAATTGGCTGATATTTTTGCATATTCATTTTTATTAGCAGAGAAACATGGTTTAAATGTTAATGAAATTGTTTTGAATAAAATAAGAAAAAATTCAGAAAAATATCCTATTAGTAAAGCAAAGGGGAATGCAACAAAATATACAGACTTATGAATAAACAAGTAATGATATACGAGATAAAGAGCTCGGCAAATAATAACTCGAACTCTTTATTTCATTCTAATGGTGAATTCTTCTATTGGAACAAAAAAAGATTCAAAAAACTTGAAATAGAAGATTATGTCTACGTAGTAAATAATCATTCTAATTATGTTCTTTTTACTAAAGTTGATGCGAAGAGTATTGCGGTGAATTATGATAATGTTAAAAATATCTCTTCATTTGAAGACAAAAATCAAGACTTCACAGTAAGTGGAGAATGGGATGATTTTGTCCGATTAAAAATTATCAGTAAGAATGAAATTCCAGTTAATTGGAAATGGAAAAGTCTAGGCAGCAGTGAAACGACATACTTAAATGGGGAAAGCATAAATATAAATGCTGCGACAAATAGAATGTTGAATATAAAACAGCTTAAGGAACTTTCTTCAGATACCGAATATCAAAACGTTCTTGAGAATTGCGCAAAGAATTTCTCGTTAGAAAACAGTACGAAAACCAAAGAAAAAATAATCGTTAAAAAAAACAATATGTCTAATTCTGATGATATACTAACTGCTATACAAACAAAACCTTTCATTCTTTTAGCAGGCATTTCTGGCACAGGGAAATCTAGACTAGTTAGGGAACTTGCTTTTAAAACTTGCAACAATGCGAATTTACGAGAAGACAATAATAAACCTGGCAATTATGAATTGATTCCTGTAAAACCAAATTGGCATGATTCATCAGAACTTATTGGTTATATCTCCAGAATAAATGGAGAAAAGTATATCGCAACACCTTTTATAAAATTTATTGCCAAAGCTTGGAGTTTTCCAAAAACGCCTTTTTTTCTATGCTTGGATGAAATGAACCTTGCACCTGTAGAGCAATATTTTGCAGAATATTTAAGTATTATTGAGACAAGAACTTCAAAAAATGGAATTGTAATATCTGATGCTATACTTGATATGGAAAGTATTGGTGAGAATAATTTTGCAACTCTGTTAGAAGAGATTGGAGTAAAAAATGAAGGCGATACTGAAAATCTGTATTCTCAGTTCATGAAAAATGGCATACAAATCCCTAACAACTTAATTGTTATGGGAACAGTAAATATGGATGAAACGACATATTCATTTAGTAGAAAAGTTTTAGATCGAGCCATGACAATTGAAATGAATAATATTGATTTGTCTTCTGGACTGGATATTGAAAATAATGAATTGAGTTATCCATCAGAATATATTTCTTTTGATTCGATTATTGGAAATAAAACAATTGGAGCTGAAGTGTATGGTGAATTTGATAAATCAGAAGATGTTTTAATTTACTTGAAAGACTTAAATAAAATCTTAGACGGTTCGCCTTTTAAAATTGCATATCGAGTAAGAGATGAATTTTTAATTTATGTTTCTCATAATGAAAATAAAAGTGGAGTTTTTAATCAAGCTTTAGATATTTTAACTTCTATGAAAGTTTTATCACGAATTGAAGGTGATGAAACAAAGGTGAAGCAAATTTTGGAAGATTTATTAGATTTCTTTGAAAAGAAGGATTTTAAGATGTCTTTATCAAAAGTTCAAGAAATGCTAAATAGGCTTGAATATGGGTATACGTCATTTTGGAGTTAATGCAAGTATTTAAAATTGAACATACAGATTTTGAATTAACAGTAAATTGCTTATTATTTATAAAAGCTTTTGCTAAGGCAAAAACACGTCAAAAAAATATTGAAGATTCAACTTCTTACATCTTTAATACCGGCTCTGCAAAAGTTCTGAACCCTGTTTCGGGTAGCATGGAAAAAATATCATCGAAAGAAACTACATTACCTGTATTTTTTGAAAATGCGGATTATTTCTTTGATATCGACTTTAAGAAAATTGATAACAACTCGTCACCTAGGATTTTAACAAAATTAAAAGAGATTGATGAAAAGTTTAGTTATAGGCCTAAACATAAATTATTAGCTGGTACAATCAATTTTGGGAACAATATTGGTAAATCTGAAATTGAATTTAATTATAAGATAAACAACACAACTAAATCTTTCAAGCTGATATTTGAAGTTTTTCCTACAAAATTGGATTACCGTAGCGACTACTTGAAAATGATAAAAGATATTGAAGATGCCTATCCTAACCTTATTCTTGATTTCCTAAAAAAGACCTATAGTAATTACTCAACAAACACTAGTTCGAGCAATGATTTAATTTGGTGGCAAATATTTGGTGGTCTTTATGATGATTTTCTTAAAGCTACGGCCTTTATACTTTTAAAACCACACTCCCGTTTAGTCAAAAGAATAAAATTCTACAAAGCAGATAAAATTAAAAAAATAGTTGTTCAACAAGAAGAAGAAATCATTCAAAACAGACATTTCCCAAAAAAACTATATCGTACGGAGATAAAGGAGTTATCGGTAGACACAACTGAAAATCGTTTTTTTAAGCATGCATTAATCCAAACAACCCGAAAATATCTTAGACTTAAAGATTATATTCTTTATCGTTATTCGGATAAAGTGTCGAAAGAATTTCGTAGGAAACTCAACTCTATTGAGGCACGATTAAAGATATACAGTTCAAATCCTTTTTTAAAGAAAATAAATTCATTTCATGGTTTTAAGCAAGAATCATTGCTCATTCAAAAAGGTACTGGTTATAGTACAATATATAAAAGTTGGGTATTACTGAATAGCGGTTTAAGTTTTCTTGAAGGTATTCAAAAATTAGAACAAAAGAACATTGCTGAATTATATGAAATATGGTGTTTCCTTGAGGTTAAAGGAATAATTGAACAAGTAATCGGGCAAGAACCAACAGAAATTGATTTAGCCCAAATTGAGATTGATGATTTTGTATTTAAATTTGATCGTGGTGTAAAATCAAGAGTTTTATATAAAAAAGAAAATAGCGATGAAATTGAGATATTTCATGATTATCAATTTGGGAAAAGTGAAAAAGATGGATTAAAGTCTTACACAGTGAATCAACGACCAGATATTGTTGTTAAATTAACAAAAAACGATCTTAAAGAAAAATATAAATTTACATACTTATATGATGCAAAGTATAGGTTACTTTCCGATGAGAATGAGTTAGAAGCAGATATTCCACCTGATGATGCAATAAATCAAATGCATAGATATCGAGACGCTATTTATTATAACAATAAACTAAAAAATAAACCTGAGAAAGAAGTTATCGGAGGATATATTCTATTCCCCGGCAGTGGTAATATTGAACAAATAAAATCGCATGATTTTTTTAAGTCAATCAGTAAAGTAAATATTGGTGCTTTCCCTCTTAAACCAAATGATGGTATTAATAAAATCCTATTAAAGGAACATTTTCAAGAGATATTAGAATATAATTCTGAGAATATCTTACGAGAAATTATTCCACAAAAGGAACTGAATTATGAGAATGTGAATCCAGAAGTTTTAATTGGAATTGTCAGCGACTATAAACATATTACTTATTTTGAGAGTGGCACTGAACTGTTATATCATACAGGTGCAAGAAAGCCAAGTAGGTTTGGGTATAAAGATTTAAAGTATTTTTCACCATACATAAAAGGAAAAGGTTGTAAATATTATTATGAAATAATTGACTACAGCATTCTTCCCCGAAATAAAATATACGATAAATCACATGAACTCTATAGTTCTGACACTTCAGAAAGATTAGTACTTCATTTAGGAGATAGGCAAGTTATAAAACAGGAGAAGTATTATAAAGTTAAAGATGGTATTACTGTTTATAGATATTCAAAACTAAACTATTTGAAGAATTTAATTGGGAATAAAATATTAGCACCAACAAAACATGAATAATTTTACCAACCCTTTGCATCCATACACATTGCCAAGTCGCTCGCAAAGTCCACCGCACGAGGCTAAACTTGTCAATAAGTATGGTGCCCCGACACACAGACAGAAAAAATGCAGCAAAATTGAAAGAAAAATGATTGAAAACAGAAACGGCCAGTTGGTAACAAAGGCTATACGTAATGCGGGTAAGGTGCTAAATATGAACATTATAGCAATATATAAAATT
>JAOZQB010000032.1 GCA_029932445.1 Bacteroidales bacterium
AGTTACCGAAGCAAAAAAACGAGGTGAAAAAGTCTGTTATTGCAAAGATCGTTTTCTTCCTTCCGATACGGTTATTATGAAAGAAACCGATGCGATAATAAGCATGAACCCGGCTGCCGTTCATGTAGTAACAGCATGCAGAGGATACGGCATACCGGCTTTTTTAAACTTAGAAAATTTTAATATAAACTTAGAAGATGATACTTTAATAAATTCGCAAGGAATAAAAATTAAAGAAGGTGATTGGATTACGGTCAGCAGCAAACGAAAAACCATTTTTCTCGGTAAAGCAAACTTTACACCGGCACGTTTTCAAAAATATCTCGACGGTCAAAATATTGAATTAGATGAGAAAGAAAAAATTGTTTTTAATAATATGGCCGATGCCTACAAAACGTACAAAGAAATTGTCGATTCGCTTGATACCGATGATATTGCAAGCATTGAAGATTTAATAAAATTTATCCGTACCGATTTAGAAAAAGATACCGAAAAAGCAGAAATATTTGTGAATAATTGGTATGATACTCATGAAGATTATTATGTTCAAGAAATTTTAGAAAGCGAACTCGGTACCCATCAAGACAGACATAAAATTTATCGATTATTGTCAGATGAACACCGTATTTCATTTTACCGAAAAGCTGTTGATATCTGCCGCAGTAACAATTTAAAAGGATATACGGCAGGTGCTTTTATGCTCGGACGTTTTATTTGCATTACACACTCAAGCCGATTTTGGAAGTCTCTGAAGCAGGAAGAAACAGCATTCATTTTAAATGAATATATTTTATTTGAAAAATATATGTTTGCACTTTATGATGTGGGCGAACGAAAGATAAACAGGGCAAAAACAGCCATTCTTACTGACGGTTTGCAGGGTATTAATATCAATAAAGCCAATGCAAATATTTTTATTACGCTTAAATTAGTTTGTAAAGATTTGAATAAAATTACAAAAAAAATTACAAAAAATTTCGAACCTGAGACCTTAAAATTAATTGAACTACTACAACAAGCTTACGGCTTTTTATTTGATTATTCCGCTCCGTGGTCCCTTAATAATTTAAAAAAGATTTGCAAAAAAGAAGGTATTGAATTACCGGAAGAAAATGAGATTTAAAAATATAAAAAAGTTTCGGTTTAAAGGATTTTATTTATTTGTTAATTCCTTCAAACAAAAATTTCTTATAATTCGCTTTAAAATCTGCAGAAGTTATAACTTTAGCATAACCGCCCTGCGATAAAGTTGCCAAAACACAAGTTTGCACATCTTCGGCTTTTACGGTTTTATCTCTGAATTTTAAATTACGTGTTGCACAGGCATCATCTATGACAATGCAATCAAAACCGTAATCGTGAGCAGCCCTTACGGCACCTTCCAAACACATTTGAGTCTGCATTCCTATAATTATCAGGCGATTAATCTTATTATTTTCCAAATATTTCAGCAAATCCGTATTAAAAAAACTGTTCACTTCGTGTTTAGTAATTATTTTTTCGCCTTTAATCGGAGCTACATTTTTATGAATTTCAAAACCCTTATTTGATTGATGTCTTACATGCACAACGAGTTGTTTGTTATCTCTGAAAACCTGTAAAACGTCTTTGGCTTTTAAACTTGCTTCTTCGGCATTTACCAAGCCGGAACTGTAATCCGAAGGAAAATAAAATTCCTGAATGTCTACAATTAATAATGCTGTTTTAATACTGTCGGTCTTAATTTGAGCACCGGAATATTGAAACAATAAAAAGCTGAAAAGGAACAAGATTATTTTTTTCATTTGTCTTTTTTTATAATTTTCAAAGGTCACATAGCCTGCCTGACGGCAGTTAGGGAACTCCCGCATGAAAACCTTTTTTATTCTGTATATTTTATGAAACTGCATTAATCATTCACCGGGGTGTTAATAGTTTAGACCGGTGTTTCATGAGATTATATTTATTGAATATCGGTTAAGTTACCAGAAATTTTATAATATTATCAAAAACATACGGGTTAACCCGTCTGATGAATAGTACGGTTTAAAGAACCAAAATTTTATTTTTAATTCGCTGTTGTTTATTTATTGAGCTGATAATCGTAATAATTCAACAATCATTTTAAGTGCTTTTTCCATATCTTTAATATAAATATGTTCATCAAGAGCATGTTCATTTTTGGCACCGATACCGACAACAGCCATTTCTATTCCCATATTATTATAAATTGAAGCATCCGTAAAACCTGTCATAAAAGTTGCTTTTGCATTAATACCGACAGACTTAAGTGCTTTTTTTGCCAAATCTACCGTAAACGAGTTTTCAGGAATATCAACCGCTTTACATAAATTATTTTCAACAATTTCAATTTGTGCCCCGGCAGCTTCAACTTCTCGTTTCATAATTGTTTTCATTTCATTAGCCAATTTTTCTGTTTTTTCATGGTTTAAACTTCTGCACTCAGCTTTAAAAACAACTTTATCCGGAACACCGTTACGTACAATTCCGCCTTCAATAATTCCGACATTTGCCGTTGTTTCAAAATCTATTCTTCCGAGTTTTAAGGCAACTATTGCTTTTGATGCAGCAACAATTGCATTAATCCCTTTTTCAGGCTCCATTCCGGCATGTGCCGATTTCCCTTTAACGGTAACATCAAATGTATAATAGGAAGGTCCTCCGATAATAATTGTATCTAAAGTATCATTATCAAGTAAAAAACCCTTTTTAGCGGTAAGCATACTATAATCAAGGTTTTTAACGCCAAACAGTCCTATTTCTTCTTCACGCGATATTGCAACTTCAACCGGAGGTCTCACTTCGGCAATTCTTAATGCTTCCAGCATTTCTGCTATACCCGCTTTATCATCAGCACCCAAAATAGTTTCTCCTTTCGACCTTATGACACCGTTTTCAATAATCGGTTCAATACCTACTCCGGGTTTTACAGTATCGGCATGACACGATAATAAAATCGGATCTTTACCTTCGCAAGCTTTTGCAGGTAATTTTGCAATTAGGTTACCATAGTTATCCTGTTTCGTTTCTGCTCCTAATTTTTTGTATTCTTTTTCAAGATAATTAATAAAATTAGCTTCATTACTTGATTCACTGTCAATTTGAACCATTTCCGTAAATTGCTTTATCATTCTTTCTGACATGCTTATATTTTTTTAAGTTATTTATAAAAAATTAAATGAACACTTTTTTACAATTAACAAATATACTATTTTCCTTTTAATTTTATAAAAAGTAACGTTCTGTTTTCAATTTAAACAATATTTCTTGTCGTTAGAATTAATCCGGTTTAACATAAGGTATTTATAGTTTGAGTTCGATATAAGAAATCAATAACGCTATCTTTTTAGGGCGGGATTTGTCAGACTCAACTCTCAACCCGCATTATTCATACGATTTTTCTCAGTCTGCATCAAGGCGACAAGTCCTGCTGTTGTATATTGATACTGCAAAGGGCTTGCAACGATGAGGCAGGCTGAGAAAAACGTACCTTTGGTGAAAATTTTATCCCCAAATTTTGCTTATTGTCTTTTTGACAAAAATATCTGCTTAACAGCAAATTAGATATTGAATTTAAAATTTTCATGAATAATACGGGTTAAGATAGTTCTCGACGTATCAAGTTAAAAACTTCAGTTTTTCCGAAAACATAAAAAAATCCTTCCGCTAATTATTTTATCTTTGTAAAAAATTGTATTAATGTCTAAACTCATTCTTGTTCCTACACCCGTCGGAAATCTTAAAGATATCACATTCAGAGCCGTAGAAATTTTGAAAGAAGTTGATTTAATTTTAGCGGAAGATACACGCACAACTTCCGTTTTATTGAAACATTTTGATATTCAAAATAGTATGTCAGCTTATCATAAATTTAACGAACACAAACAAGTTCAAAATATCATCGAAAAGCTGCAATCAGGATTAAGTATTGCTTTGGTCAGTGATGCAGGAACTCCCGGTATTTCCGATCCGGGTTTTTTAATCGTCCGGGAATGTCTTAAAAACAACATTCCTGTTGAGACTTTACCGGGCGCAACGGCTTTTGTCCCTGCACTCGTAAATTCAGGTTTACCGTGTGACCGTTTTTGTTTTGAAGGATTTCTTCCGCAAAAAAAAGGCCGCCAAAAACGCTTAAAAGAACTTTCTGAAGAAAAAAGAACCATGGTCTTTTATGAATCACCGTATCGATTGATTAAAACATTACAACAATTTTCTGATCAGTTCGGAGAAGACAGGCAAGTTTCCGTTTCCAGAGAATTAACGAAAATTTATGAAGAAACTGTCAGAGGCAGTTTAACTGAAGTGATTTCATACTTTAACAGCAAAACAATTAAAGGCGAAATTGTTATTATTCTTGAAGGATTCGTTACAAAAAAAACATTCGATTAAATCATTTTGTAAAAAATCTTTATATTTGCTATACTAATTCCGATAATTCTAAAACGTGAAGATTAAATTAAAAATTTTTCTGACATACATTATCTTTCTTATTTTGATAACAGGAGTCGTTACTTTATTCTATTATTGGGGTATTCTGAATATCAATATTGAAGAAAATAAAATTCTTATTTTAATTTTAATATCTGCAGCCGTATTAATTCCGTTAATTTATACGATATTTATTTCCGTTACGATTTCTGAAAACATTAAACAAATAGCAGTAAATCTTAAGAATTTTTTTTCTTATACCGTTTTTCCGGACAAACTAAAATTAAAAATTAATAAAAAGGATGAATTCGGCAGTGTCTACAAAGCGTTATCTGTTTTACTCGAAACTTATTTTAAAAACACCGAGTTTGCTAAAAACCTGAAACTCGGAAACCTAAAAGCAAAATCAGAAGTTCAACAAAATGAACAACTCGGGGTTTTATTAGTTGATATTAAAGAAAATTTATTGACTTATGAGAAAGAACGAAGATTAAATATGCTTGAATTAGAACGTAATAATTGGTATCAATCCGGTGTTACGGATTTTACTCTTCTGCTGCAACAAGATTATAAAAGCACGGAAGAAATGGCTTATCCGGTAATAAAAAAATTAGCGGAACATTTGAGAGCTGAACAAGCAGGCATCTTTGTATTAAAAGAAAAAGGTGACAAAGAACTATTAATTTTAGAGGCTGCGTATGCTTACGACAAGAAAAAACAATTAGATACCGAAGTTGAAATCGGCGAAAGCTTAGTCGGAAAATGTGCCAAAGAACAAAAACTTATTCGTATCGATGATTTACCGGAAGGTTATACATACATCAGTTCGGGTCTGGGTGAAGATACTCCGTCATCGCTTATATTAATGCCTTTAATTTATGAAAAAAGATTATTCGGTGTCGTAGAAATTGCTTCCTTAAAAAGGATTACTGATTATCGTGTTAATTTTTTAAATGTAATTGCCGAAAGAATTGCAGCAGAGATTTCAAATATTAACACTAAAATTTTAACAACAAAACTTGCGGAAGATTCTCAAAAACAAACAGAAGAATTAGCAATAAAAGAGAAACAATCGGAAAAAACAATTTCTGCTTTAAGCAAAGAAAAAGAACAGTTAAATTTTAAATTAAACAAATTATCAGAGAATTTAGACCTGATTAATACAATCATCCCTAAAGTTATTTTTAATCCGGACGGAAAAATTTCAGAAATTAATAAAGCTGCGAAAACACTATACGGTTTTAAAGAAGAATTAAATTCAGATAAAAAGACAGCCAATATTTTCGAAAAAAACGAAAAATTTCAGGAAATATTTAAAAAAGTTCTGTCCGGTGAAACAATGATTAACAGATATTTTCGTAATAATAATACGGAAGAATTGTTTGAAAAATTCATCCCTGTCAAAAACAGCGAAAACAAAGTTGAAACGATTATTTTAATTGCTGAATTGATAAAGACACCTTAAAATAAGACCCGAGCAAACTTAAAACCGAAATCATGAAAAAACTTGCAAGTATTGTATTTATTCTTTCTTTAAGTATCTATACTCAAGCAGAAATCTGTAAAATTTACGGAAATGCCGGCACTTATACCGGAGAAACATTGAAACTATACACTTATTCTGATTATATTACATTAACAAAGAAAATGATTGCCGAAAGTCCGGTTGATGATGAAGGTTATTTTACTTTTTCGGTCGAAACGAATGAAACTTTTGAAGCATTTATAGATTTGGATGTATTTGTAGGATATATCGTTATTGAACCCGGAAAAGAATTTGAAATTGTTCTGCCTAAAAAAACAATTCGGAGACATGAAGATATCATAAATCCGTATTTTAAACCTTTTGAGTTTTACATTCACATTCTTAATAATGACCATACGGTAACAGCTGAAATGAAGAAATTTGATGATTTTTATAAAACCGGAACGGAAAAAGTATTAAAGAACCCGAAACATATTAATCCCGGTTTATTTGAAACTGAAATCAAAATCATTGATGACAGCACATCTTTCTGCGAGAATCCTTTTTTTTTGAATTATAAAAAATATAAACTTCTTGATTTGCGGGTTCAAACAATTTATAAAAACAATAAAGCTGTTATTCGTAAAAATTTCAGTAATGAAACGGTTTTATATAAAAACCCCGCTTATAACAAAATACTCAAAGAAGAACTCGGAACTGTTTTGTTTGAATCATACGGTGATACACTTTTTAAACTTTTAGCAACAAATGCCGGATGGAATATGATGAGTCGTACTTTATCAAATTATGATTTATGCTACAATCAAGAATTCAGAGAATATTTTTTATTTATCAATCTTTATAATGAATTTTATAAAACTCCAATATATAAAAACAATATTATTGACGTCCTGTATTCATCCGAAAAATACTTAAAAAGTGAGTTTACTTTAACTGCCGTTAATAATTTTCTTGATAATTCATCAACTTTAATTACCGGTAATTCAAGTTTGGATTTCAGATTACCCGACAACGAAACATACATGCACAATTTATCTGATTTCAGAGGAAAATTCGTGTATCTCGGTTTTTTTTCAACAGACAGTTATCCTTGTAAAAAAGACATTCTTTTAATTAAAGCACTTGCCGAAAAAAAACCGGAATTCCTTAAAATTATTTTAATTTTTAAGGAAGCCGGTACGGCACGAATAAAAAGTTTTCTGAAAGACATTGACACAAAAAACATTACAATTCTACACAGTGACGACAACGGAAAAGTTATTGAAGATTATAATGTTCGTGCATATCCGACTTATTTTCTGATTAACCCTAAGGGCAAATTAACTTTAATTTCGGCACCGGGTCCTTCAGAAGATTTTGAAGCTGCATATTTCAAGATAAAACAAGAATGGAAAATAAAGCAAGCTCGAAATAATAAGAATTAATTTTATTGTTTGTAAAGTAATTTTAAAATAAGCAATGAAGCCGTAAAAGAAATCTCAATCGAACCGAAAATCATAATAGGCAAACTGTTAATACCAATTCCGTAAATTAAAAATGTAATTAAACCGGTTAACATTAAGCTGTTCCAAATTAAGGAAATATCTTTTACTGATTTTGTTTTCCAAGATTTAATAACTTGCGGTAATAAAGCAAAAGCAATTATTGCTCCGCCGATATGTCCGAAAATTTCAGGATTCATTTTTTAAAATAGTATTATAAATTCCTATGTCTGCCAATCCTAAATTTTTATTTCGTTTTCTGTGTATGCTCATAACATTTAGATTTTGACAATTTTAAAACTTAATAATGCATCATTAATCTCTGCTTTTTTTAATATTCCGGTTTCGTAATAATATTTATTTGATTTTCCGGTTTTAGGATTAATTATTTGATAAATATTGGGTTCTGTTTGTTTTATTGATTTTTTTAACCCATCAGTTTCGGAATATATTTCATTATAATTTACAGGTTCTTTTATGTATAATAATGAGCCTGAATACAAAATTTCTTTGTCAAATTCGTATTTATGTCCGTTTATGGTAATTAAATATTTTTTTTTGTCTTTTAAAGTATTACTTTTTGAATGCAGATTACCGTTTATATAACTGACAACAGAACTGTTAAGCAATTGTTCTTTTTGAAAAACACTTTGAATTGTATATAAAAAGTCAATCTTTGATATCACTTTTATTTTGACTTCACTTCTTATAAATACTTTCAAAATGTCAGAATCTTCATTAACATAAGTTACTGTTAAAAATCCGTGTTTAACATTTTTATAGAAAACATCATAATTATATGTTTGTGAGAATCCGTTAAATGTAACAGTTAAAAGTAAAATTGCAGTTATTTTCTTTATTATGTTCATAGAGTGTGCTGTTAATTTTATTTGTCTTCAGAAGTTTTTTCTTTTTTCTTAACCATTGTATAACCCAAACCGAACTGAAAATAATACCCTAAAATATTATGACTGATATAGGCAACATCAGCAGTAATGTTTTTATAATTATAGCCCAATCCGAAACTGTATTTTACGGGATTTAAAGCAACACCTCCGCGTAAATATAAACCTGCAATCATATTATATTCGGTTCCTGCTCGAAAAACAATCGGTTTATCAATATCTTTTTCTGTCTCTGCCGTTACAAGAACTTTTTCGGAGAAATTATATCCTGCTCCGACTCTTAAAACAGAACTGATATAGTCTTCAGTACCGTTTAGTTTTGCACGCCACGGATTAAAAACATGGGCACCGATGTACAGATTTTTAATCGGTTCGGAAATAAATCCGATTTCACCCACTGCAGCACCGCTGTTTCCGTAACTTAATTGAGTCAACCGTAAATAATCAATCTGAATTCCGGCTGTTATGCGTTTCCCCAATCGTTTAGCATAAGCAAAACCGAATTTACTGAAATTTGAAGCAGGATTTCCCGAATATGAATAATTTAATCCGGCACTTCCGTATTTATCCGCAGGCAGAGCAACGGCAAAAGACGTTTCTCTTAAATCCGGCATATTAAACATGTTTGAATAAAACAAACCTGCAGAAAAACCTTCTAAATCGGCTAAACCGGCTTGGTTGTGATAACTTGACCATATGTCGGAAATAACAACTCCCGATCCGGACATTCCGCTTTGCCTGGCACCGCTATCAAATTGATACTGAGCAAATAAAAAATGATTTAATAAAAGGATTGATAAAAATAAAAATATACGCTTCATCACAATGGAATTTAATATTATTACAAAGAAAAACAATTTACAGAGATGTTACTAATATTAATTAAAATAATTTCTCATGAAGAATATGAAAGAAACCTGTTTTTTAAGATTTTTGTGTTTATTTTTTATTAAATTTGTAACTTTTCAGAAAAATCCTCAACATTATGACGATTAAATTACTTGATAAGGAATTTGAATTAACCATTCCGACCAAAAAAATTCAGGATGCCATTCAAAACATTGCCGATGAAATAAATGCACAACTACTTCATAAAGATGTTGTTTTTATTGCAATTCTAAACGGAGCTTTTATGTTTGCAGCCGATTTATTTAAACGGATAGAATTTGACGCACAAATTTCATTTATTAAATTTGCTTCCTACGAAGGAACGGAATCTACCGGGAATGTTAAAAAACTAATCGGTTTAAACGAAGATTTAACCGGCAAAACCGTTGTTGTTTTAGAAGATATCGTTGATTCGGGAATAACGATGGAAAAAATTGTTGATCAAGTGAAAGCTTTGAATCCGGCAGAAATAAGAATTGCAACATTATTGTTAAAACCGGATGCTTTCATGAAAAATTACATGATTGATTATATCGGCATGGAAATTCCGAATGATTTTATTGTAGGATACGGCTTGGATTATAACGGTTACGGAAGAAATTTAACAGCTATATACACACACGGTAAAATTCCGAGTAAAGCCATCTCAAATGTTAAATATTTCTTACTTTTCGGACCTCCCGGAGCCGGTAAAGGAACACAATCTAAAAAAATTATTGAAAAATATAATTTGGTTCACTTATCTACGGGTGACATTCTGAGAAAAGAATTAGAAACAAATTCAAAACTCGGTCAATTAGCCAAAAATTACATGAATAAAGGGGGACTGGTTCCTGACGACATCATTTTAGGTATGGTCGCAAAAGAACTCGATGCCAATAAAGGAACAAAAGGGGTTGTTTTAGACGGTTTCCCGAGAACAGTTGACCAAGCAAAAGGTTTGGAAAAAATACTGAAAGACAGAAATTATGAAGTTTCGGCAATGTTTGCACTTAATGTCAGAAAAAATGAACTTATAAAACGATTGTTAGACAGAGCAAAACAAGGAAACAGAATTGATGACACTCCCGAAATTATTGAAGAACGTATAAAAACATACATTGATCAAACGGCTCCTGTTGGTGAATATTTTCGTAAGAAAGGAAAACTCTATGAAATTATGGGAGAAGGTAAAATTGAGGATATTTCTGCTGATATTTCTGAAGTTATTGATAAACTGATGCAATCTTAAAAATATTCCCGATAATTTAAACCCGTATTATAAAAAACAAAAAAACCCGAAGATTAAAATCTTCGGGTTTTTTATTTTGCTGAAAATTTTAATTAACCTCTCTGTCACTAAAATATTTCATAAATTGAACACGTTCAAATTCAGCCGGATTTTTAAGATTTTTTTGGCTTAATTTCCCTTTAAATTGATCAATATTCAAATAATTATTTTCGGACATCCAGCTTTCCAATTCACTTAACATTTTATTCATCTGTCCTACACCGTTAATGTACACCGTTGATGCAACTTGAACTGCTGACGCTCCGGCTAATAACAATTTAATCATTGCTTTTGCATCATGAATTCCTGTTGAAGCAGCTAATGAGCATTTTACATGATCGGATGTTAAAGCTGTCCATCGTAAAGGCAAAGTATAATCTTCAGGTTTACTAAACACATTTGAAGAAACAATTTCCATTTTATTAATGTCAATATCAGGACTGTATGAACGATTAAAAAGAACCAAACCGGAAATTCCGGTTTCTGATAATCGTTGAATCATATTACCCAAATTGGAAAAATAATGACTCATTTTAACAGCAACAGGAATTTTAACTGTATTTAAAACTTTTTTAATAACATTAAAATAAGTCTCTTCAATTTCTTGTCCTGTTTTCTTAGTATCTGAAGGCATTAAAAATATATTCAATTCGAGTGCATCAGCACCGGCTTCTTCAATTTTTTTTGCAAAATCAGTCCATTCATGTGCCGAAACACAATTTACACTTGCAATAACAGGAATAGAAACAGATGTTTTAACATCTTTTATCAAATCAACATATTTATTTACACTGTCATCTTTCAATTCATAATCGAAATAATCTAAAAATTCAATATTACTTTGAAATTCATCATCCGAATCCATGTGTCGGTTAAATTCGTTCAAAATTTCTTCTTCAAAAATTGATTTCAAAACAACGGCACCAACTCCGTTTTCTTCTAATTCTTTAATATAATGAACCATACTTGTATGCCCTGAACTTGCGGCAATTATCGGATTTTTTAATGTTAAACCGAGGTATCTTGTTGTTAAATCAGTCATGGTTTATTAATTTTTAATTTTTTCTTTAATGTATTTATCCATTGCTTCTGCAGCTTTTCTGCCGTCACCCATTGCAAGAATAACGGTTGCTCCTCCTCTTACAATATCACCGCCGGCAAAAATATCCTCAACGGACGATTGCAAATCATCATTTACGACAATGGTTCCCCATTTTGTCGTCTCTAATCCGGCAACAGTTGCAGGTATTAAGGGGTTTGGAGAAACACCCACGGCAACAACGACTTCGTCAACTTCGATTTCGTATTCTGACCCTTCAATCGGAATCGGACGTCTTCTGCCGGATGCATCCGGTTCTCCTAATTCCATTTTTTGTAAAACAACTTTTTGAACTCTTCCTTTATCATCTGCAATATATTCAACAGGATTATTTAAATTTAAGAATTCTATTTCTTCATCGATTGCATGATGAACTTCTTCCAAACGAGCAGGCATTTCTTCTCTCGAACGTCTGTATATAATCATGGCACGTTCTGCTCCGAGACGTTTTGCTGTTCTGACGGAATCCATTGCAGTATTTCCGCCGCCTACAACTGCTACATTTTTACCGATAATAACCGGTGTGTCATAATCATCTTTGGCTGCACCCATTAAGTTTACACGAGTTAAATATTCATTAGATGAAAAAATACCGATTGAATTTTCACCGGGAATATTCATAAATCTCGGTAAACCGGCACCGCTTCCGACAAAGAAAGCTTTAAAACCTTTGGCTCTTAAATCATCAATGGTTGCTGTTTTTCCTACAACAAAATTTTTAACGAATTTAACACCCATTTTTTCCAAATTATCAATTTCAAAATCGACAACGGAATTCGGTAAACGAAATTCGGGAATACCGTATTTTAATACTCCGCCAATTTCATGCAAAGCTTCAAAAACCGTAACGTCATAACCCATTTTTACCATATCTGCTGACCAAGCTAAAGAAGCCGGTCCCGAACCGATTGAGGCAACTTTTATTCCGTTGGGTTCTGCAACTTCCGGAATAGCCGTTTTCCCGCTGTTGCGTTCATAATCAGCAGCAAATCTTTCCAGAAAACCGATTGCAACAGCCGGTTGATTTAATTTTATTGTGTAAAAACATTGTGCTTCACACTGTTTTTCTTGAGGACACACTCTTCCGCAAACAGCAGGTAAAGTATTCGTATCTTTTAAAACAGTTGCTGCTCCCAGGAAATCACCGATTTCAATTTTTTTAATAAACTTAGGAATATAAATATTTACAGGGCATCCTTTTACACAAGTCGGATCCGGACAATCAATACATCGTTGTGCTTCTTTTAAAGCAATTTTTTCTGTTAAACCTAAGTTTACTTCCAAACTGTTTTTATTTCTGACAGTCGGTTCTTGTTCAGGCATTTTTGTACGCTCCTTAGAAGTTCTTTCTTTAACTTTTACGGATTTTCTGATATCTGCTCGCCATTCCTGAGCTCTTTCACTTTTATAATAATCTGTTATATTTTCCATTTTGTTATTTTTCCGATATTAATTTTTGAGAATTAATTGTTCATATAAGCTTCAAATGCACGAACTTCTTCATTTTTATAGGCACCTAAACGCATTAACATTTCGTCAAAATCCACTTGGTGAGCATCAAATTCAGGTCCGTCAACACATACAAATTTTGTTTTGCCGCCGACACTTATTCTGCATGCTCCGCACATTCCCGTTCCGTCAACCATTATTGTATTTAAACTGGCTTCCGTAGGAATATTGTATTTTTTCGTTGTTAAGGCAGCAAATTTCATCATAATTGCAGGACCGATAACAATTGATTTATCAACTTTCTCACGGTTAATAATATCTTCCATTCCTTTTGTAACCAATCCTTTAGTACCGTATGAACCGTCATCAGTCATGATAACAACCTCATCTGAAAATTGACGTACTTGATCTTCTAAAATAATTAACTCTTTATTTCTTGCAGCCAAAACGGTAATTACTTTATTTCCGGCTTTTTTCAAAGCTTCAATAATCGGTAGCATCGGAGCTGTTCCGACACCGCCGCATGCAGCAAGTACAGTGCCGAATTTTTCGATATGAGTAGCTTTTCCCAAAGGCCCGACTAAATCCGTAATTTCATCGCCCACATTTAATGACGTTAATTTATGAGATGTTACGCCCACTCTTTGTATAACTAAATCAATCGTTCCTTTATCAGGATTTGACCCTGCAATAGTTAACGGAATACGTTCACCTTTATCACCTATCTTTATAATCACAAAGTGTCCGGCTTTTCGGCTTACGGCAACGTCGGGTGCTTCTACAACCAACTTAAATACATTTTCCGAGAATTGCTCTTTTTCAACAATCTTATTCATTATCGTATCTTTTTATATTAAAAATTAACTGGTATTTTATAATAAAATTTTTTCTGAAAAAATAATTGCACAAAAATATGATATTTGTCATACCGATAATTGAGAAACATAAATTATTTACGGGATTATGCTTAATAACATTATATAAAGTGATTTATAATAAAATTAACATTAATTTTAATATATTTTATTAAATAATGTCTTTTCTTTGCAAAAAAATGAGTTAGAATGTCATATATAAAAATTGAAAAAGATAAACTGGTTAATCTGGAATATACTTTAAACAAGGAGATACTACGCTCAAACAGAGGCGGTTCCTATGCAAGTACAACCTTAAGCGCCTGTAATACCCGTAAATATCACGGTTTACTGGTTGTTCCTTGTATAAATGAAGATGAAGGAAAAATTCTGTTGTTATCAAGTCTTGACGAAACAATCATTCAGAATGATAACGAATTTCGATTATCAATCCATCAATATCAAGATGATGTTTTTTATCCTCACGGTCATCGATATATTTCCGGATTTGAAGCAGAACCGATACCTGCTAAGACATACCGAGTAGGCGGTGTTATTTTAAAAAAAGAACTTTTACTTTCTGAAAAAGAAAAACAAATTCTGATAAGATATACCGTCGTTGATGCACATTCAAAAACGACCTTACGATTGCAACCCTTAACGGCATTCCGAAATATCCACGAATTAAGCAAGGAAAATTTATCCGTAAATAATAAAAAAGAAGAAATTCAAAACGGGATAAAGGTTAAAATGTATAAGAACTACCCGGCTCTTTACATGCAATGTTCAAAAAAAATGAAATTTATAACAGCTCCCGATTGGAATAAAAATATTATTTATCGTGAAGAGAAAAGAAGAGGGTATGATTTCACCGAAGATCTTTTTACCTACGGTTATTTTGAAGCAAATGTTAAAAAAGGAGATAAGATTATATTCTCTGCCGGATTAAAGGAAATTAACACAAGCCGTTTAAGTACACTTTTTATTTCTGAATTAAAAAAAAGAACACCGAGAAACAGCTTTGAAAATAATTTAAAGAATTCCGGAGAACAATTTTTTTATTACAGAAACAAAAGCTTAAAAATTATTGCCGGTTTTCCGTGGTATCAGTCACAATTAAGAGAATCTCTCTTGACATTAACAGGTTTAAGTTTACCCGATGATATTCCGCTGTTTCATAAAGCATTTGATACAATATTAAAACAGTTTTTTGAAGAAAAAGAGGAAAATATTGCTCCGGATATTCCTTTGTTGATTATCAGAACACTCCAAGAGTATACAACTTTTGCAGATAATTGTGAAGAAGTTTGGAAAAAATACAGAACCAAACTATTAAAATTATTTCGTAATATAAAAGATCAAAAATATAATGCATTTATTCATGATAACGGTTTGCTGTATATCCCTGAAGATAAACCGAATTATACATGGATGAATGAATATGCATACGGAGAAGCTGTTACTCCGAGAACAGGCTTTGCAGTTGAGGTTAATGCCCTGTGGTATAACGCCTTAATGTACCTTTCTGCATTAGCAGAAATAAATAACAGCAAAATTCTATTAAAGGAATTAGATAACTTACCGGAAAAAGCTAAACATTTTTTTAACGAAGTTTTCAGTAACGAAAAAGAAGACAGTTTATTTGATTTTGTTAATTCTAAAGAACAAAATAATGCGATAAGACCGAATCAAATTTTTGCTGTTTCGTTAGCATATTCACCACTTTCAGACAGAAATATGAAAAAAGTATTAACGACCGTAAAATCACATTTATTAACAAAAAAAGGACTTCGTACTTTAAGCCCGATGCATCCCTTATACAAAGGGAAATACATCGGGAATAATGACGAACGAAACAAAGCAAGACATCAGGGAACGGTTCATCCGTGGTTAATTGCCGAATATTGCAGTGCTAATTTTAATTTATATAAAGAACAAAGTTTGAAACAAATTGAAACCATATATAATCAATTTGAAGTAGAAATGAATACACACGGGATGGGTTCAATTTCTGAATTATTTGACGGTAATCCGCCGCATAAACCAAACGGTGCCATATCTTATGCACCGAGTGTTGCTGCATTACTTAAAATTAAAATGTTATTAGACACGGCAAAATAAAAATCAATTGAATGTTCTGTAAAAACACGATACTATGAAAGTTTTAATGTTCGGGTGGGAATTTCCGCCGCATATTTCCGGAGGTCTCGGAACGGCTTGCTACGGATTAACAAAAAGTTTATCAAAATTTGAAGATATTGAAATTCTTTTTGTTGTCCCGAAACTCTACGGTGATGAAGATGATAATGTTGCAGACCTGATAAATGCCGGAAACATTACTGTTAAACAAAGAAAAGTTAATTTGAAAGAATTTATCAATGAAAAATCTATTACAACTTATAAAACAAATATTGAAAAGAAAACATCCGGCAATTTAGATACACTTTTAAAAGATATTGAATTTATTGAAGTTAAATCAAAGCTTCAACCGTATTTATCACAGGAAGAATTTGATAACTTTTTAAAAGAAAAAAATATAGAAGGAACGAATATTAAAATTGACGAAACCGGGAAATTATATTACGAAAAAGACGGAATTATAAAAGAAATAGAATTCGGTAAAACAGAAGAAGTGTTCTCGGAAGAAGAAGGAACCTTTAACTTCTCGGGAAAATACGGACCGAATTTATTGCAGGAAGTTTATTATTATGCACAAGTTGCAAAAATTATCGCTCAGGAAAATGATTTTGATATTATCCATGCACACGATTGGCTGACAAATGCTGCCGGTATTGCAGCAAAAGAAGTCAGCGGAAAACCGTTGGTTATTCATGTCCATGCAACCGAATTTGATCGCGGCGGTTTCGACAGAACCGACAGCCGTGTGTATGCACTGGAAAAAGCCGGCATGGATGCTGCCGATAAAATAATAACCGTCAGTAATTTAACTAAGAATACAGTAATTAATCAATACGGTATTAATCCGGAAAAAGTTCAGACGGTTTATAATGCCGTAGAACCGCAAGAAGCCGAAAAAACAATTTATACGAAAAACATTAAAGATAAAATTGTCACTTTTCTGGGCAGAATAACCTACCAAAAGGGACCTGCCTATTTTATTAATGCAGCCTATAAAGTTTTGCAA
The DNA here is from genome assembly GCA_029932445.1 of Bacteroidales bacterium. Lineage (GTDB taxonomy): Bacteria > Bacteroidota > Bacteroidia > Bacteroidales > JAADGE01 > JAADGE01. The sequence goes on from JAOZQB010000032.1 coordinate 17,006, forward strand.
AAAACCGACGGCGTGCGTTTTGTAATGGCCGGAAACGGTGATATGTTTCAACAAATGATACGTTATGCTGCTCAATTAGGCATTACCGATAAATTTTATTTTACCGATTTCCTTAAAGGTGACGAAGTTACTAAAATGTTCTCAATCAGTGATGTATATGTCATGCCGTCGGTTTCTGAACCATTCGGAATTTCACCTTTGGAAGCCATGCGATCAAATGTTCCGGTTATTATTTCAAAACAATCCGGCGTAGCGGAAGTTTTAAAAAATGCCGTAAAAATTGATTATTGGGATGAAGATGCTTTGGCTGATGCCATATACGGAATTGTAAAATATAACGGTTTATCAAAAATGTTTATCCGTCATTCAAAAAAAGAAGTCGATGAAATGAAATGGGATAAACCGGCAAATGAAGTTAAAACTATTTATGAAACTATACTTAAACATTAAAAACCAATCTATTATGCAACATATTTGCTTATACTTTCAAGTTCACCAACCGTTCAGATTAAAAAGATACCGTTTTTTTAACATCGGAGAAGATCATCATTATTTTGATGATTTTGAAAATAAAATGCACATGCAAAGAATCGCTTACGACAGTTATCTTGCTGCAAATAAAATTCTTCTGGACTTAATCAAAAAACATAAAGATAAATTTAAGGTCAGTTTTTCAATTACCGGAACAGCAATTGAGCAAATGGAATTATATGCTCCCGAAGTATTAAACAGTTTTAAGGAACTGGCAAATACCGGAAATGTTGAGTTTCTTGCCGAAACGTATGCTCATTCATTAATTTCAATGTATGATAAAGAAGATTTTAAATTACAAGTAAAAGAGCATCTCTCATTAATTAAGAAACATTTTAAGCAAACACCTGAGGTTTTCAGAAATACTGAATTAATCTACGATAATCTTATCGGAGAATCTGTTGCCGAAATGGGTTTTAAAGCAATGATAACAGAAGGTGCAAAACATATTTTAGGTTGGAAAAGTCCGAATGTTTTATACTATAATGTTTTGAAACCGGAACTGAAATTAATCCTGAAAAATTACAAGTTGAGTGATGATATTGCATTTCGTTTTTCAAATAAATCATGGGACGAATATCCTTTAACAGCAGAAAAATATGCTTCATGGATTAGCGATTTAGATGAGAAACAAGAAGTTGTGAATATATTTATGGATTATGAAACCTTTGGTGAACATCATAAAACTGAAACCGGAATTTTTGATTTTTTAAAAGCTTTACCCGGCGAGATATTAAAACAAACCAAATTCACATTTGCGACACCCTCCGAACTTGCAAAAAAACACGAACCGGTTGCTTCCATGAATGTTCCCTATGCCATATCATGGGCTGATGAAGAACGAGATTTAACCGCATGGCTGGGTAATGAAATGCAAAAAGAAGCTTTTAACAAATTATATGCATTATCAGAAAAAATAAAATTGGTCAAACAGGCTGATTTACAAAAAGTATGGAGATACTTGCAATCCAGTGACCATTTTTATTACATGAGTACTAAAATTTTATCCGACGGATTGGTACATGACTATTTTAATCCCTATCAATCACCTTATGATGCATTTATTAACTACATGAATGTTTTAAGTGATTTTTCTGATTTGGTAAATGAAGCATACGAAAATCTTATTCCGATTGAACCGAAAGAAATTCTTCAAAAAATAAAAGATTACGAAGAAAAAATTCAGAGTTTATATAAAGAACTGAAAAAACCTTTAATGATTGAAAAAGCAAAACCGATTTTTGCTGCAATTGAAAAAACAAAAGACGAATTAAAAGCATTAACTTCATCGAAAAAAATAAGACCGGTTAAAAAAACAACAACGAAAAAAGCGGTTGCAAA
>JAOZQB010000199.1 GCA_029932445.1 Bacteroidales bacterium
ATATTGTAACTATCTTTATCTGACCTATTGTATAAATAATTTGAGTAATTTTATAAACTAAGGTTAAAATATTCCGAGTAACGACTCCGAAAATACTGACTTTTTTATCTGATACAGATACTCATACAAAATTAATTGTATTTTGATTTTATAAATAATAATTGTAAATTTGAGAAATTCAACTGTTTCTCAAAAAATATTAATTATTATGTTTAAAAGACTTTTTCTGATTTCAGTATCATTTCTTTTATTTTCAATTTCATCTTACGGTCAATTTCTTCATTTCGGTGTAAAAACATTCATGACGCCTAAAATTTATATGGCATTTTTCGATTATGATGAAACAGATTATGTGTATTATTTTTCTAATGAAAATAATGAAACAATAAGATTCAGCGGTTTGGAAGAATCCGAAACCAAATCAAGAACACCGTTTCCCGATATTTATGTAAGATACAATAACCGAAATCATTTATTTTTTCAAGCTGAACTCTTTGCGATGTGGTTCTCAAATGAAGCGAAATATAAAAATTCAGTCGATTTCGATAAATATACTCAAACTTTCAACCCTAATAACGACAGAGAAAACTTGGGATACAATACCCTTAAATTAAATTGGTCGTTTACGGGAAGCACATTAATTGCAGGATATTTATTTTCAAAAACAAAAGCATTCAGACCGTATGTTTTTTTGGGCGCTACAACTTTATATTTAATGCGATTGGATCAAGGTAAATTCTACAGTGATGAACGTCAATTAAGAAATGATATTATTTTTTCGAATCTCAGCACGTTCAAAAAAACAACTTTATACGTAACGGGCGGTTTCGGTTTTCAATACAAAGCATTTTCGTTTGATGCTTATTATCGAAACACCGTTGCCGATGCTGATATTTATGCTAATAATTATTATGAAAATTTAACGAATATCAGTTTGACGGATCGTCCTAATTATGATTATTTTGATTCCGTAAACATTTCAATCAGCTTAAATATTCTTTCTTTTAATATTTCAAAAAATAAACTAAAAGATTATTAATTGAAACTAATATTTGAAAATTTTAAAAAGAATTTCGATGAAAACATACAGACAAAATAAATTCACTGTAAAAAACATCATAATCGTAACATTTTTAATTACTTTATTCTTCGGTTGTTACAGATACCCCGAATTTGATGACATCAGCTATAACGAATACCGCAGAGTGATTGGTCCCGAAGGCGGAACAATTAATTTTTACAGGAATTATGAAGACGATTCGATTAAAGATATTGTCGTAAAAATGGAGTTTCCCGAAAATGCCGTTGATTCCTTGATTGTTTTTAACATGTACGAATTTTATGACCATGTTGCTGAGAATGAACTTTATATTGATTTGAATACGGAACAATTTTCAAACTTTTTATATTTCTTACCTTTTTATGAATCAGAAGGTTACAAAGCTGTTCTTACTGACAGCACAGATATAAACAGCATCGTTCAAAAACATACAAGTATTAACTTCAGTACCCCCGTAAGTGTTACTTATTATCCCGATTTCTGTGAAAATATACCCGATAACGCAAAGTTATACAAAATTAAAATACCCGCCGAAAATGAATGGGGTGAAGAAGATAATGTGTGGGTTAAATATAATTATCAAGGATATCCGGATGGTTATGATGATATTGATCTTATTTATTTAATTAACGGAAAATGGACTGAAAATATCGCTTGGGGTACAGGCAATATAAGTTTATACAATTGGGAAGAAGTTGCAAATTATTCTTTTGATTTATCAAATCAAAGTGTAACGTTTGAAATTAACAATACCGATAATATGTATATTATTGCCGTAATAAATTAATTAATACACATTTTTTTTATCATTAAAATTTCGGATTCTATGAGATTTAAATCAATATATATTATTTTATTTCTCTTTCTTTTTCAAAATCTGTATGCACAAAAATTAAGCGTACAGACCGGACATTCTTCAACGATTCTTGATTTGGAATACAGCCCGGACGGTAAATATCTTGTATCATCCGGCATGGATAATAAAATAATTCTTTGGGATTTAAGATCATCCAAACAAATGAACATGTTAAGCGGTCATAACGGTCCTGTTAACAGCATAACTTTTCATCCGTTGAGAAACATAATTGCTTCTGCCGGTGACGACAAAACAGTCAGATTATGGGAATATCCTTCGGGCAAACTATTAGAAACATTTGATTTTTTTACGCATAAAGTTAAAGCGGTTGATTTTAACTCAGACGGAACAGAATTAGCTTGTGCTTCCGATTCAATTTATATCATTAAATTAAAAGATAAAACACATAAAACCATTGACAAAAAAGCAAGAAAATTATTCTACACCGTAACATACAGTAATCTTAACAAATATATTGCTTTTGGCGGAAGAAAAGAACGAAAATTATATCTGTTTAATATCTCTAAAGATAAAATTGTAAAGAGTTCTAAAAATCATTCTAATAATATTGTCATTGACAAAAAGAATAAATATTTATATTCTGCCGGAAATAAAGGTAATATCAGACGAGTTTCAATAAACACAATTTCTGCACACAGGAAATTTATTCTGCCCGCCGAAAGAAGCTGGTATTCTTTTTTTGCTGTTGCAAATAATAAAAAATTGCTTTTTGCAGCGAACAAAAACGGATTAATCTATGTATATAATCGAAAAAACGGAACTAAAAAAAATACATTAAAAGCTCATAAAGGGCAAGTTAAAGCTCTTAGTATAAGTCCGGATGAAAAATTTTTGGCAAGTGCCGGCGATGATAAAAAAATTATCATTTGGGATATTGAAAATAATCGAATTGTAAAAATATTAGAAGGAGGTTCCGGAAGTATTAACTCAATTTCACTTTCAAAAAACGGTGAAAAAATGTTTATAGCTTATGATAATTCGAATTTCAGAATTTGGGACTTGGAAAAAAAGGGTGATATTATAAAAAGCCAATGTCCCGAACCGAATTTTTTAGAAAAAAATGAACGGAAAAATTATTTTGTCAGCAACACTTCCGAAATATTAAATTCAAATAATATTTTAATTAAAACCGAACTGAAAAAATCCGATAAGCGAACGGACAACTTTTTAAATTCAACGGATAATTTGTTAATTTATAATCCGAACTCAGAAACAGAACCGATCCTTTTAAAAAGCCCTAAAAATTCTGATTATCAATCATTTTTAATTGCAGACAGTACCACATTACTGGTTTTTAAAAACATCAGTACACATTCGCAAAAATATTCCTTGCTAAATTGGGAAAAAATTAAAGACCGAGAAGAAATTTTTTATACATACGCGTATGTTTATGATATTAAAAACAGAACAAAAAATTCAAAAATAAGAATCAAATTACATCACAAAAAACAATCATTTAAAATTAAAGGTGATGTTTATTATAAGCAATTAAGTACCGGCGGAAAATCGCTTTTGGTATTAATCGATAACAAAAAAGGAAAATCCGTTTGTAAAATTTATGATATTGAGAATGAAAATGAAGAGCAGTCTTTTACTTTCCCGACGGTGTTTCAATCTGCCGGTTTAAGTCCTGATAAAAATTTTATTTATTGTATTTCCGGTAAGAAAGACAGTATTTATTTATACAACAGAAGCAATACAAATCTTGTAAAATCATTCAAAGGAACAGGTCCCGTCATTTTCACAAAAGACGAACGATATTGTATTTACAGCGATACAGAAAAATTTCTTCATCTGTTTGATTTAAAAGATAATAAAACGGTTTATACGATTCCGACAAATCATTTAACAAACATTTCAACAATTAAATTAAATGATACTTACAATTATATTGCAACAGCCGGACATGACGGTTTAATAAAATTCTGGGATTTTAATACCGGTAAAAATTTAGTCAGTTTAGCTGCATTCAATGAATCTGATTTTATGTATGTGACCGATGATAATTATTATTATTCTACAATAGGCTCAACGGATTATATTAATTTTATAATGAATAATCATTTATATTCGTTTGAACAATTTGACGTTAAATACAACAGACCCGACACAGTTCTTTCAAGACTCCCCTATTCTACTAAAGCCGAGATAGAAGCATATCACAAAGCGTATTTAAAAAGAATTAAAAAGATGGGTTTTAATTCGAATATAGCCGATAAAAATTTTAACATTCCCGAAGTTTCAATAAAAAATCTGAATGACTTTAAAATATCAACAACTGAGAATAAGATTACGGTAAAGTATAAAGCTCAAGATACCAAATACAAGCTCAACAGAGTAAATGTGTGGATAAATGATATTCCCGTATCAGGAATAAACGGAAAAAACATTAGTGCTTTAAATACTAATACATACAATGACAGTATGACTATTTTTCTTTCAGCCGGAAAAAATAAAATTCAAATTTCTGCGGTTAATTCTCAAGCTTATGAATCCTTAAAGGAATCTTTTTATATCAGATATGATACGGAAAAGGTATCTCCTGATTTGTATTTGATTTCAATCGGCGTTTCCGATTATAAAAATTCTGATTATGATTTAAAATATGCCGCAAAAGATGCCGAGGATATTACCGAAATGTTCAAAACGGATAAAAAATATTTTCGTAAAATTCATACGGTTCAAATATTCGATAAAGAAGCGACAATTGATAATATCAAAAAAACAAAAAAACTGTTGGAAGAATCAAAAATTAACGATATCGTCATTGTTTTTTATGCCGGTCACGGATTATTAGATTATGATATGAATTATTATTTGGCAACAACGGATATAAATTTCTACAATCCTTCTGAAAACGGTTTGAAATATGAAATGCTTGAAGATTTATTAAACGAAATTCCCGCCAGAAGAAAAATTCTCTTGATAGATGCTTGTCATTCCGGAGAAATTGATAAAGATGAAATTGTTTCGGAAAATAATAATGCTGAGAATACCACGACGGATACCGAACGAGCCGGTGATCAAAGAATTCTCAGTCAAAGCTCATTTGAATTAATGAAAAATATGTTTGCCGATATCCGGAAAGGAACGGGCTCAACAGTTATTTCTTCTGCGGGAGGCGGTGAATTTGCCTATGAAAGTAATAATACAAAAAACGGAATTTTTACCTATATTTTAATTAACGGTATAACAACAAAAAAAGCCGATTTAAACAAAGACGGTAAAATTATGGTTTCCGAACTCAGGGATTACTTAATTGATAATGTCAGTAAAATGACTAAGGGCTATCAAAATCCGACATGCCGAAGAATTAATTTGGAATTCGATTTCAGAATTTGGTAAAGCAATAATTCCTGCTTTATTTTAAGAATTACATTTTTTTTAATAAATTTGTCTTTATAAGCAAAATCTGTTTATCCGAAAAGATATTAACCGTTATAAAC
>JAOZQB010000033.1:0-2609 GCA_029932445.1 Bacteroidales bacterium
TAATATAATTTTCGCAAATAAATAACGACCGTAGTTTCAAGAAAAGCCATGGCTACGGCAAAAAATGTTAAGATTATAACTTTATTTTGCTTCAATTTCAACATTAAATCCCCGTATAATTCTCCGGTGTAATTTTTAATAGCTCTCTTTTAATACCCTCATTTACATCTAATTGCATTATAAATTCAGAAATTATTTCGGCATTAACAGCAGCATTGGTTCGAGTAAGTTGCTTTAATGTTTCGTAAGGATTAGGATAATTTTCGCGACGCAATATCGTTTGAATGGCTTCCGCTACAACAACATAATTTTTATGCAAATCATCTTTTATTGCTTGCCGGTTCAATTCAAGTTTATTCAATCCTTTTAATAAAGATTTAAAAGCAATTAAAGAATGTGCAATCGGCATTCCCATATTTCGTATCACGGTGCTGTCGGTTAAATCTCTTTGTAAACGTGATACCGGTAGTTTTGCTGACAGGTGCTCATAAATTGCATTTGCCAGCCCGAGATTTCCTTCGGCATTTTCAAAATCAATCGGATTAACTTTATGCGGCATTGCCGATGAACCGACTTCATTTTTATTAATTTTTTGTTTGAAATAATTCATTGAAATATAAGTCCAAAAATCACGCGACATATCAATTAATATTGTATTGATGCGTTTCAAATTATCAAACAAAGCTGCCAAATTATCATAATGCTCAATTTGAGTGGTCGTTTGCGAACGGTCAAGATTTAAAACATGATTAACAAACGAATTTGCAAATTTCACCCAGTCAATTTCAGGATATGCAAGGTGATGTGCATTAAAATTACCGGTTGCACCGCCAAATTTTGCCGAATACGGAATAATCTGCAAATAAGCAATTTGCTTGCGCAGTCGTTCCGTAAACACTTCAATTTCTTTACCCAATCGCGTAGGTGAAGCGGGCTGTCCGTGAGTTCTTGCCAACATCGGAATATCTTTAAATTGCTCGGCAAGTTCAAATAAAGTTTCGGTTAAATCTTTAAGCAAGGGTAAAAAAACGGTTTCAACAGCATCTCGTAACATCATCGGAAAAGCAGTATTATTAATATCTTGCGAAGTCAAGCCGAAATGAATAAATTCTTTATAAGTACTTAATCCGAACGCATCAAATTTTTCTTTCAGAAAATATTCAACAGCTTTAACATCGTGATTGGTTACTTTTTCAATATCTTTTATCTTTTGTGCATCGTCTTCCGAGAAATTTAAAATTAAATTTCTGACTTGCCTGAAAACAGATTTGTTAACACCTTTCAATTGCGGCAAAGGAATTTCACATAAAGCTATAAAATACTCTGTTTCAACCTGTAATCGATATTTTATTAAAGCATATTCCGAGAAAAAAGGGGCTAATTCTTTAACTTTATTTCTGTATCTTCCGTCAACGGGAGAAATTGCCGATAATTGCGTCAGTGTCATATTTTAAATTTTATACAAAAGTATCAAAATTCATTGGTTTTCCGGTCTCGATTTTCAGAAATTTATTTACTTTTAGCAAAGTGGAAAAAGACAAAATACGTAAAATTATACATATTGATATGGATGCTTTCTTTGCTTCCGTTGAGCAAAGAGATAATCCCGATTTAAAAGGAAAACCTGTTGTCGTTGGCGGAAACGGAAACAGAGGCGTCATTGCCGCTGCCAGTTATGAAGCCAGAAAATACGGTGTGCGTTCCGCAATGCCTTCTAAAATAGCATTACGTAAATGTCCGCATTTGATTTTTGTTCGCTCCCATTTTTCAAAATATAAAGAAGTTTCGTCTCAAATCAGAAATATTTTCCTTGAATATACGGATTTGGTTGAACCTTTATCTTTGGATGAAGCATTTTTGGATGTCAGCGAAAACAAAATTAATTTACCGTCAGCAACTTTGATAGCAAAACAAATAAAGATGAAAATTAAAGAAGAAACCGGATTGACAGCATCGGCAGGTGTTTCTTTTAATAAATTCTTGGCAAAAATTGCATCGGATTATAACAAACCGGACGGTTTTTTTGCCGTTACACCCGATATGGCGGGAGAATTTGTCGAAAATCTTGAAATTGAAAAATTTTTCGGTATCGGAAAAGTGACGGCTGAAAAAATGCATAAATTACTTATACACAACGGATATGATTTAAAACAAAAAAGTTTAAAATATTTAACTTCACATTTCGGTAAACAAGGAAACTATTATTACAATATCTCTCGTGCTGTTGATAACAGAGAAGTAAATCCTGACCGATTAAGAAAATCAATCGGAACAGAACGGACTTTTTCGGAAGATATTTTTAATATCGAAAACATTTATGAAAGAACCGAACAAATTGCCGAAAGTTTGATTGAACGCTGCAAAAAAGCCGACACCTTCGGTAAAACCATGACATTAAAGGTTAAATATTCTGATTTTAAACAAATTACAAGAAGCAAAACCGTCAATAATAAGATTAAAGACATTGAAACCGTAATGAATTTAACCGATGAATTATTTAATGAAGTTGATTTCACATACAATCCGGTTCGTTTAATCGGTTTATCTGTCACAAATTTGGATAATATCACAAATGAAGAAGCATTTCAATTAAGTTTTGAGTTTGAATA
>JAOZQB010000033.1:2709-14058 GCA_029932445.1 Bacteroidales bacterium
ATTTGGATAATATCACAAATGAAGAAGCATTTCAATTAAGTTTTGAGTTTGAATAGTGTCTGTGCGTAAAGTCACAAAATAAGTCTTTTGCTTTTGCAACTTATTTATTTTATTTTTGTCTTATCTTTGCAACAACACATTTATTCCTAAACTATGAAACTTAAATTTTTATCTTTAACGGGAATTTTTATTTTTTTTCTGAATAGTCTTTCTTTTTCCCAAACAAATGCCGGTCCCGACCAAGAAATCTGTACTGACGCAACCGTTTTGGCTGCTGACCCGCCGACTTCCGGATATACGGGACAATGGACCGTCATCAGCGGAGCTTGTACAATTATCAACGAAACTTTATATAATACAACAATTACGAATGTCCTTGAAGGTTTTAACGAATTAAAATGGACCATTACAAACGGCACAAATACGTACGACGATGCCGTTGTCATCACAAATAACTATCCTACACAAGCATATACGGCAACAGATGAAGAAATTTGCCAAAACGACTATATACTTAATGCAAATGTTTACGGTTCCGGAGAAAGCGGTTTGTGGTCTTTAATTTCAGGAAGCGGAACAATTATAAATCAGACGACTAACGCAACAAATGTAACCGGCTTAGCATTAGGAATAAATAAATTTGAGTGGAAAATATCAAAAGGCATTTGTCATTCGGAAGATACTTTAATCTTAACGAATAATTTTATTACGGCAAATGCAGGAACAAATCAAACAACATGCGAAGATTTCACAAATTTAACAGCAAATAATCCAACACCGGGAACCGGAACTTGGTCGGTTGTCGCATCTTCCGGAAATCCGGTTTTCGGAAATATTCACGATTTCAACACTACAGTTACCGGACTGGGAATTGATGCCAATTCATTACAATGGACTGTTCAAAGAGGTAATTGTAGTGATTATGCAAATGTCATTATCACAAGTCATAAACCGACTGCGGCAAATGCCGGAACAGACCAAACAGTCTGCAATAATTCCGCAACTTTAGCTGCTAATAATCCGACAAACGGAACCGGAACTTGGACAATTATTTCCGGAAACGGTAATTTTAATGATGCAAATGCTTACAATACACAAGTTATGTCGGTAAATACCGGCTTGAACGAATATAAATGGACAATTGATTACAACGGTTGCACTTCAGCCGATACAGTTGCTGTTACTTATGATTATTTTGTTGCCGATGCCGGACCGGACGGAGAAACCTGTATCGACAATTATACTTTGAATGCTAATAATCCGACACCCGGAACAGGCGAATGGCGAGTTACCGGAGGCAGCGGAACATTTGCCGATGCTTCGCAACCGAATACAAATGTTTCCGGTTTGGTAACCGGCGATAATACTTATGAATGGAAAATTACACACGGTGCCTGTGTACATACCGACTATGTTGTTGTAACAAAAAATACACCGTCAACGGCTAATGCCGGACCCGATAAAGAAACATGTAATAACCAAGTTATACTTGCAGCAGTTAATCCTTCTGTGGGAACAGGACATTGGACAGTAACTTACGGAAGCGGAACTTTTTCAAATACCTTACAGAATAATGCATCGGTTACAAACATCGGTCTTAACAACAATATTTATCGTTGGACGGTTGAATTTGCAACATGTTCTGATTATGATGAAGTTACAGTTACAAATAATTACATTTCTCCTGATGCCGGAAGTGATCAAATTGTTTGCGGAACAACAACATCATTAAACGGAAATCAACTTCAAAACGGAGAAACCGGAACTTGGTCGGTTATTGCCGGCTCCGGAACAGTTACAAATCCGAATTTATACAATTCCGATGTTACGGGAATGAATTCAGGATTAAATAAATTTCGTTGGACAATCGAAAAAGGTTCTTGCTCCGATTATGATGATATTTCCGTTACGAATAATTTGTATGAAGCAAGTGCAAGTGTAAGCGGACCTTCTGATATTTGTGACGATTTTGCTTCAATAATCGGTAATACACCGCCTTCCGGAGGATACGGCTATTGGACGGTTATTTCGGGCAACGGAACTTTTGATAATTCACTGGATTTATCTACTGTTGTCAGAAATTTGGTTACGGGAACAAATATTATTCGGTGGACTTTAAACAAAGACGCTTGTGAAGGTTTTGATGATATTCAAATTAACAGAAACAGTGTTTTTGCTGATGCGGGAAGTGATCAAAATGTATGTGTTGATTTTTCAACTTTAAACGGCAATCAACCAACAGGAAATTTAACCGGAATATGGTCACGAACCGGCGGTTCCGGAAACATTACAGATGAGACCTTATACAATACGGAAGTTACTAATTTAACTCCCGGAATAAATATTTTTAAATGGACAATCATCGGAAACGGTTGTTCAGATGAAGATTTAGTTCAAGTTACTAACAGCAGTTTTATAACTTCCGCCGGTTCCAATCAGCAAATCTGTCAATCAAATATTGCTTTAACGGCATCTGACCCTTCACCCGGCTACGGTCATTGGGAAGTCATTTCAGGAAACGGAATTTTCACAAACCCGTCTTCATATAATACCACCGTAAGCAGCATACCGGATATCAGCACTAACAAATATAAATGGACTGCTTATAAAAACGGTTGTTCTGATGCAGATACGGTTGTAATATCAAACAATTTGGTTACGGCTGATGCAGGCAGCGATTTTTCGGTTTGCAGCCCTTGGGCAACTTTGTCGGGAAATAATCCTTCACCCGGAACAGGTGTTTGGACAATTCAAGTCGGTGGCGGTGTAACGGAGGATGAGAATTCTCCGACTTCGGAAATAACAAATTTAAGTTTACACGATAACATTATTCGTTGGACAATTACAAATAATACTTGTGTAAATTATGACCAAGTGACGATTACGAATAATACCGTAACGGCAACAGCCGGCGGTGACCAAGCCCTTTGTTACAATCATACTTTTTTATCCGGACAAGAACCTGATGCCGGCGGAATCGGATTATGGGAAGTGATACTGGGAAACGGAACATTTCAAGATGCGAGTTTATATAATACCGAAGTAACAAATTTAGCTTCGGGATTTAATACATTCCGTTGGACAGTTTTTAATAACGGTTGCAACAGCGGAGGTGATGAAGTTACAATTAATAACAAAAGTTTTACGGCAGATGCAGGTGCTGACCAAATTCTTCCGCAATTTACAACTTCTGCAAATATGGATGCAACACTTCCGTCGGGAGGTTCGGGAACTTGGCAAATTCTTTCCGGAGGCGGTGATATCGCAAATGCAAATGATCCTGGCACAGCTGTTACAAATCTTATTTCCGGAATAAACCAATTTCAATGGACCGTAAATTACAACGGATGTTCCGGTTATGATGTTGTTGATATAACTGCAATAGATTTTCAACCGAATGCCGGTATTGATAGGACAATATGTTCTGATTCACTGTTGTTAAATGCACAAGATATGGGCGGAACACCACAATATTGGTCAGTCATTGAAGGAACAGGAACTTTTGATGATATATACAACCATTCAACATGGGTAAGAAATATCAGTGAAGGCATCAATCGTTACAGATGGACAGTAACACTAAACGGTGCAACGGCTTATGATGAAATCGAAATTACAAGAATTAATGCTTATGCCGGTGAAGATCAAAATATATGTGTTAATCATACAACCTTAAACGGAAATATTCCTCTCGGAAGCATTGGTTCAGAATGGGCACTCGTTACGGGAAGTGCAACAATATTGAATCCGACTGCTTATAATTCGGATGTAATAAATATCGACGGAGGAAATAATCTTTTTTTATGGACGGTTCACGCGCCTAATTGCTCCGTAAGTGATTATCTAAGTGTAAATTATGAAAGTATTTCGGCAAATGCGGGTTCCAATCAAATTTTATGCGGAAATGCGACTTCCTTAAACGGAAATAATCCGAGTACAAATTCAACCGGTCTTTGGTCTGTTGTTTCCGGAAACGGAATTTTTGAAAACCCTTCGATTTACAATACAAATATTACCGAAATAGAAACAGGCAATAATATTTTCAGATGGACAATCTCTACAGCTCACTGTTATGTTTCTGATGACGTCAATATTCTTAACGACTCAGTTACGGCAAATGCAGGAGTTGACGAAATTGTCACACAGCCGTATACATACTTAAATGCTGTACTTCCTGCAAACAGTAACGGAATTTGGAACATTATTTCAGGTTCCGGAACATTTACGGATGAAACATTGCCGGATACTTATGTTAATAACTTAACCGAAGGGGAAAATATTTTTAATTGGACTGTATATAATAATAATTGTTCTGATGCAGATAATGTTACAATCACTTATAATTATGTCGAAAGTGTTAACTCTATTAAAAATAATTATAACATATTTCCGAATCCGACTGACGGCATTATCAATTTAGAAACAGTTGAATCGGGAAATTATTTAATTCAAGTTTCAGATTTAACCGGAAAAATTCTGTCAGAAAATAAAATTATTAACTCAAAACAATCAAAATTAGATTTAACAAATTTTCCTGATGCTGTTTATTTAATTAAGATATTTAGTGAAAATAAAATCTCGGTAATTAAAGTTATCAAAAAGTAAACAATAGATGTAATATTTCTATTTTACTTGTCATTTTATGCTTTTAAATAAAATTTTAACTTTTATTAAGATATTAAATTAGTATTTCATTAATTAATAACATATATTTGTAGTATTAAAATTAAAGTTTTCATAGTTTTAAGGTTTAGGTTAATAAAGAAGGTTAAAAGCACTCGTATACGGGTGCTTTTTTCTTAAAAACATTAATTATGATAATAGCAGTTGATTTTGACGGAACAATAGTAGATCACAAATATCCGGCAATAGGAAAAACAAAATTATTTGCTTTTGAAACATTAAAACAACTTCAAAAACAAGGACATCAACTTATCTTATGGACATACAGAGCCGATAAGGAATTAGAAGATGCCGTAAGTTTCTGCAAAAAAAACGGACTTGAATTCTATGCCGTAAATAAAAATTATCCGGAAGAACAATTTGACGAAAATTCAATCAGTCGAAAAATTTATGCCGATATTTATATTGATGACAGAAACATCGGAGGTTTTCCCGGATGGAGTAAAATTTGGGAATTATTAAATGATAAAAATGCTGAATTTGTTTCGGCAAAAGAAAAAGAAATTACAAAATTTAACTTCGGCAATAAATTCAAATCCTTATTTAAAAAATAAGTTAATGTTTTATTTTTCCTTTAAATGTTTTAATGAATTCATCAAATGATTGCGATTTGTATTTTTTTTCGGAAAAATATACCAGGACATCTTCAAGTTGATACGGTAAAATAAATCCGTGCATTTCGTTTAATTTAACTTTCTCGGAACTGATAAACACAAAAGCCGGGAATTTAAAACTTTGTTTCAATAATGCATAACTTAATTGATGCGGTCTGCCCGCTCCTGTTCCTTTAAAAACATCTCCGAATAAAGATTCCGATTCTTGTGATGCGGCATTGAATTTTACAAAATTATATTTTTCATTGATTAAATCCGAAATCACTTTATTCTTAAATACTATTCCGTTTTCAACTTTGCATGATTGACACCAATCCGTATAAATATAGATCAACAACGGTTTTTTATTTTTTAAACATGCTTCGGAAGCATCTTTTACACTTTTTGTTAAAACAATTCCGCTTGTATCGGGATAATTTACGGAATCAATTTTTGCAATATCTTCCTTATAAACATTCTGATAATTAAACTCATACAAAGTTTTCCACTCATCATATTTTGCATTAATGTATATGTCTTCCGAAAAATAAACAAGTAAAGGTTCAATATCTTTTATCTCCGTATAACCGGGAATTTGATACAAGTTCCTTTTTCGATCGGTATATACAATAGTAGGAAAAGAAAATCTTCCGTTTAACAAATATTTTGCAAAATCATGTTTCGGTTTTCCGCCTACACCGGGATTTGTATATTTTTTTCCTTGATAAGTAACTGTATCAAATGTTTCGGCATTAAATCTTACGGGATAAAAATTAGTGTTAATATATCCTGCAATTCCTTTATTTGCAAAAGTCGTTTTCATCATATATTTACACCAACCGCACCAATCCGTATAAACATCAATTAACATCGGTTTCGGATTCTTATCAAACAAACTGTCCGCTTGCTCAATTGTCAGCCATTTTATCGGGCTTGGTTCAACAATTGTTTGCGCTTTGATACTAAAAAAAAGGAACAAGCCGAAAAACAGTGCTATATAATTTCGTTTATTCATAAATTCAAATAATTTTGCAAGTTTTAAGAAACAAAGCGACAAGATTAATAAAAATTATGCGATTTAAGATACTCACAATACTTATATTTTCAGTTTCATTCGGATATTCTCAAAATTACGATAAAAATTATTTTCGCCTGCCCGTAAACATTCCTATCCGTTTAGCCGGAAATTTCGGTGAAATTCGCAGCAATCATTTTCATTCGGGTATTGATATTAAAGTTCCCTTTGTCGGAATACCGCTTTATGCTGCAGCAGACGGCTATATTTCACGTGTCCGGAAATCAGCAGACGGATACGGAAATGCACTTTACATTGATCATCCCAACGGATTGAGAACGGTTTACGGACACATGCACAATTTTAAAAAAGATATTGAAACTTACGTTAAAAATGCTCAATACAAACAAAATAAATTTGAAATAACCTTATATCCCGACAGTTCAAAATTCAAAGTTAAAAAAGGTGATTTAATCGGTTATGCCGGAAACAGCGGTCGCTCATACGGTCCGCATGTTCATTTTGAAATTCGTGAAACAGATAAAGATATTCCGATAAATCCTGAACTCTTTAATTTTAAAATAAAAGATACGGTCAAGCCCAAAATTTTCTTTGCGGAAATTGTACCGATTAATTCGAATTCTTCCGTCAACAAAAAATACGAAAAACAAAAATTCAAAGCTTACTATAAAAACGGCAACTATTATATTCCGAAACTTATTAAAATAAAAGGAGAAACAGGAATTGCAATAAATGCTGATGATTACATGAATTACGTTAAAAATACACAAGGTATCCGTTCGGTAAAAATGTTTATTGATGATACTTTATATTTTTCTTATGAGCTTGATAAAATCAGCTTTTATGAAACACGTTATATAAATAGCTTTATTGATTATGCCGAAAGGCAACAAACAAAAAAGAATTTTCAAAAACTTTGGAAAGAACCCGGAAATAAGTTAGGCATTTATAATGTTGCCGAAAATTCGGGAGTAATCAGTTTTTCAGATAATAAAATCCACAAAATCAAAATCCGTTTAACGGATTGTTATAATAATTCTACATTCCTGTTTTTGAGAATTCAAGGAACTAAGGCTGACAAAATAAATGATATAAAAAAAGAAACGCTTAAGTATAATGAAGACAATTATATTGTAAAGCCAAAATTCAGAGCATCAATAAAAAAAGGCACTTTATACACAAATATAATACCCGAATATAAAACGTTTCCGAAAAAAGATCAATTATATTCCGATATTTATGAATTGAATTCATACTTAATACCGGTGCATGAAAATATTTATTATGCCATAAAACCTAAAGATTTACCTAAAGATTTAATCGGAAAAGCACTTCTTGTAAATATTGATAAAAACGGAAATTATTATCCGATAGGCGGCACTTATATAAATAAATTCATTGCCGGAAAATGCAAATGTTTCGGAAAATTTGCAATTGTAGCGGACTCCACTCCCCCGGTTATAGAAATTGAAAAAAATAATTTTGAATTTGATTATTCCGAATCAAATCAAATTTCTTTTAAAATAACGGATAATCTTTCGGGAATAAAAAATTATTATGCAACAATTGATAAAAAGAACATTATTTTTGAATACGATGCAAAAAATGA
This sequence comes from Bacteroidales bacterium, assembly GCA_029932445.1. Classification (GTDB taxonomy): domain Bacteria; phylum Bacteroidota; class Bacteroidia; order Bacteroidales; family JAADGE01; genus JAADGE01. The sequence continues at coordinate 10,631 of JAOZQB010000033.1, forward strand.
CAGAATTACATATATTTTTGATAATCACATAACATACAAAACAAATCATCAATTATATATAGAAGTGATTGATAAAAAAAATAACAAATCTGTCTTTAATTTCACATTTTTTAAGTAATTTGCAAAGCTGAAGAAAAGACGTATTTTAATGAAAATTCTAATAGTAGAAGACGACCATGCTTCAAGACTTTTTCTTGAAAGTTTATTGGAAAGTAATAATTACGATTTCCGTTCGGCAGAAAACGGGATTGAAGGATTAAACGTTTTTGACGAATACAATCCGGACATCGTCCTATCCGATATTAAAATGCCGATAATGGACGGTTTAGAATTACTTGAAGCCATCAGAGATAAAAATTCCGATGCTATAGTTGTTATTATCACAGCTTTCGGTTCGGAAAATTATGCTATTCAAGCCCTGCATCTGGGAGCAAATAACTATCTTAAAAAACCGGTTTCATCACAAGAACTGCTTCGTTTACTAAAAAAATACAAAGCAATTATTTCCGGAAAATATTCACCCGAATCGCTTCCCGGAAAATTAATAAACAGAACTTTTTCAGTCGAATTTAAATCAGAATATACTAAAATTCCGAAAATTGTTGATAAAATTATGATTGAATCTGCAATTGATATTAACGACAGTGAAAAAGTAAATATTGAATTAGGCTTAGTTGAACTTATTACAAATGCAATTGAACACGGCAACTTGGGAATATCTTATATTGAAAAACAACTTGCATTAGATGATGGTAAATTAAGTGAGCTTTTTGATGAAAGAGTGCACAATGAAAAATTTAAAAATCGGAACGTAAAAGTAGATTTTTTTACGGATGAAGAAAAATATCAATGGACGATAACAGATGACGGAGAAGGGTTTAATTGGAAAAGCATCCCCGACCCTACCGACCAAGAACATATTCTGGAATTAAACGGAAGAGGAATCTTTATCAGTAATTTTTTATTTGATAAAATAGAATATTTCGGTAAAGGAAATGTTGTTATTGCAACAAAATACATTTTTGAAAAAGAATAATATTTTTTTTAAAAGAATTAATAGTTCTTCTGCTTAATACATTATTATAAACTCAATCAAACTTTCCTGTTAAAATTTGTTAAAAATTTGTTTTTAAGAAATATAATTTCATTTCTGCCGTTAAGATTTTGTATATATCTATTTTATAAATTAAAACCCATATATGAAAAAACGTTTTACTTTTTATTTTTCTGTTACATCCAAGAAGAAATCGCAAATTTTAATTTCATTTACAAACAAAAAATCGCTAAAATCAATTTCCGATTTACTTGATTTTTCCTTAAAAAATTTAATGAAAAGCCCGAGTCAATCATGTATCGAAGATATTTTAAAAGTCGTGAAATAAGATATAAAAGGTAACAGAATTTAAAAAGCCGCTTAAATGCGGCTTTTTTTTGTCACTCAAAGTATTAATTTTGCAATATAAAAAAACAGATATAATTCTCTCTTATGATAAAAAAAAATATTCTCAAAAAAATTGGTGTCATTTTATTACTCTTACTAAGCCTCTCATTTCTTAAAAGCAACTTTCCGTATCAAGCAAAAATAGTTAAATCCGATAAAACATATTCATTTTTATGGGCCGATTCCGTGTTTAATTCTATGACACCTGATGAACGACTCGGACAATTATTTATGATTGCTGCTTATCCCAAACAAGGAATTTCAAATAAAAAAAAGATAACAAATCTTATAAATAAATATAAAATCGGCGGAATTATTTTTTTTCAAAGCAAACCCGTTCAACAAGTAAAGTTAACAAACTATTATCAATCTGTTTCCAAAACACCTGTTATGATTGCCGGTGATTATGAATGGGGATTATCAGCTCGTTTGGACAGCACTGTAAATTATCCGAGACAAATGATGTTGGGAGCAATTCAAAATGATATTTTAATAAATGAATTTGGTTCTGAAATTGCTCGACAATGTAGGCGTATCGGAATAAATATCAATTTTGCACCGGTAATTGATATAAATAACAATTCTAACAATCCGGTAATTAACAGTCGTTCTTTCGGAGAACAAAAAGAAAATGTAGCACGTAAAGGAACCGCTTATATGGTCGGTTTACAAAACAACAGAATTCTGGCAACCGGAAAACATTTCCCCGGACACGGAGATACGGACATTGATTCTCATAAAGACTTACCGACAATTTATCACAGCAAAAAACGACTTGACACATTGGAATTATATCCGTTTAAGAAACTTATTCACAACGGATTAGGGGGTATTATGGTTGCTCATTTAAATGTTCCGTCATTAGATTCTTCCGAAAACTCAATATCAAGTCTTTCGATACCGATTGTTACGGATTTATTAAAAGGTGAATTAAAATATAAAGGGCTCATTTTTACCGATGCTTTGGGAATGAAAGGAATATCAAAATATTATAAACCCGGGGAATCAGAAGTTGCTGCTTTACTGGCAGGAGTTGATGTTTTATTAATGCCTAAAAATGTGCCCTTAGCTTTTCAAAAAATAAAAGATGCAATTAAATCAGGAAAAATATCCCAAAAAGAAATTGATTTTCGTTGTAAAAAAATACTGATTGCTAAACAGTGGATGAAACTTAATAAATTTAAACCGATTAAAACACAAAATATATATGAAGATTTAAATACGGAATATGCACGGTTTTTAAACCGAAAGTTGACTGAATCTGCCCTGACTGTTGCAATGAATAAAAATTATATCTTACCTTTTAAAAACCTTGATACTGAAACAATTGCAAGCGTCTCAATAGGTAACGGATACATCAGTAATTTTCAAAAACGAATGTTGCAATACGCTGATGTTAAGAATTTTGCAATAAACAAGAAATCCGGAAGTACCGTTTTTGATAAGAAAATCAATCAATTAGCTAAATTTAACAAAGTTGTTGTAAGCATTCACGGAATGAGCAGAAGACCTCCCAAATTCAATATAAATTTCAACACTTTGAATTTTATAGATAAACTTTCACAAAAAACAAATGTTATTTTAGTTCTTTTCGGAAATCCGTATGCATTAAAAAACCTGAAAAATCCTGACAAATTAAAAGCCGTTTTGGTTTCATACAACGACAAAAATACGACACGTGATTTATCTGCACAATTGCTATTCGGAGGTATTACGGCACAAGGAAAATTACCTGTCTCAGCCGGAAAATTATTTCCTGCCGGAAAAGGAAGCTTATTTATAAGAAATCGCTTAAAATATTCCTCCCCTTTTGAATTGAATATGAATCAAGATACATTAAATAAGATTGATTCTGTGGTAAATGATGCAATTTTGCAGGGAGCAACTCCGGGTGCCGTCGTAATAGGGATTAAAAAAGGTATTGTATTTTACAGAAAATCATTTGGTTATCATACATATAACAGAAAACATAAAACAAAAGTTACCA
>JAOZQB010000033.1:14068-18662 GCA_029932445.1 Bacteroidales bacterium
ATTTATATGATTTGGCATCAGTTACAAAAGTTACGGCTACTTTGCCGATATTAATGAAACTATATGAACAAAAGAAGCTTAATCTGAATGCAAAGCTTTCAAAATATATTCCGGATTTAAAAGAAACAAATAAAAAAAATCTGATTATTAAAGATATTTTAACACATCAGGCACGATTAAAACCATGGATACCCTTCTATCGATATACTTATGAAGATGAAGAACATACAAAACTAAATCCCGATATTTATTCAAACATAAAATCCGAAAAATATCCGATACAAGTTGCCGATAATTTATATATTACAAAATCATATACAGACACAATTTATAAGAAAATTTACGAATCGGAACTACGCGAAAAAAAAGAATACAAATACAGTGATTTGGGTTTAATCCTCTTTCATAAAATGATAGAAATTCAAACCGGAATCAAGCAGGAAGTTTACGACAATAAAATGTTTTACGACAAACTAGGTGCCGTAACACTGGATTATTTGCCTTTAAAAAAATTCCCTAAAAGCAGAATTGTCCCGACTGAAAATGATACTATTTTTCGCCGGCAATTGGTACAAGGATATGTTCATGATCCTGCAGCAGCTATGTTGGGCGGAGTTGCCGGTCATGCAGGTTTATTCTCAAACGGCGATGATTTGGCAAAAATGATGCAAATGTATCTTAATTACGGTTCGTACGGCGGCTTAAAATATTTAAAAGCTTCAACATTGAGATTATTCAGCTCTTGTGCATTTTGCAAAAGCGGTAATCGCAGGGGTATCGGCTTTGACAGAGTTAAACGACCCGAAGGCGGACCGGCATCTCAACTTGTTTCGGATAAAAGTTTCGGTCATTCCGGCTTTACGGGTATTCTTGTTTGGATGGATCCGAAATATGATTTTGTTTACATCTTTTTATCAAATCGAATAAATCCGACGGCTGAGAACAGAAAACTGATAACAATGGATGTAAGAACAAAAATTCAATCGTATTTTTATAAATCATTTCCTGAATTCAAAAATTATTTGCCGGAAAAAATCGATAAAAATCAAACAAAACACTAAATGAGAACAAAAGTATTTATTCTTGCTGCCGGTCTCGGAACAAGATTGAAAGATTTAACTGCCGATAAACCGAAAGCATTAGTTTTAATTAACGGAAAACCAATGCTTGAACATCTTATTATTAAATTAAAAGCACAAGGATTTAATTATTTTGTTATTAATGTACATCATTTTGCTGATAAAATTGAAGATTTTTTAAAGAAAAATGGCAATTTTAATTGTAAGATTCAAATATCTGAGGAAAAAGACGAACTGCTTGATACAGGCGGTGCTTTGCTTCATGCAAAATCATATTTTGAAGATACGGAAAATATACTCATTCACAATGTTGACATTTTCACTGATTTGAACTTAAAAAAACTGATTGATTATCATCAACAAAACAATGCTTTAGCAACTCTTGCCGTTTACAAAAGAGACTCATCAAGAAAACTGTTTTTCGACGGCAATATGCAACTTTGTAAATGGAAAAATAAAAATACAGGAGAAGTTAAAATTGCAAGAACTTCAATAAATAAATTATCTGAATTTGCCTTTTCAGGTCTGCATATTGTTAATTCAAAAATATTTAATCATATTACGGAAACCGGAAAATTCTCAATTATTGATTTATACCTTCGTTTAGCAAAAACTAAAAAAATAATTGCTTCCGAATCTGAATATTCTTATTGGTTTGATTTGGGAAAACCTGAAACTTTATCAAAAGCAGAAAACATGTTAAAAAACATGCAACTATAAATTAATTTCGTATCTTAATTTATTACTGTCAAACATTTAAATATTTTACATGAATTTATTCAAATACATTTTAGCACTATCAGTGATTTTTACTTTAAATTTTTCGAAATCAGAAGCACAAAATCACAAAATCACAAAAAAGTTAACTCAAGCAATTCATTCTACCGATAAAGAACGTTATCCGGTTTGGGTGTTTTTCAAAGATAAAGGCAATAATATAAATTTAAAACTGTCCGAAGCAGAGTCTAATCTTCCGGAACATGCCGTACAAAGAAGGAAAAAAGTAATGGGAAATAAATCGACCTATGCAACTTTTTATGATATCCCGGTTCAAAATTCTTATCTTAACGAAATATCAATACTTAGTCAAAAAATAAGACAAAAATCAAATTGGTTGAACGCTGTTTCGGTTGAAGCAACTGAAAATCAAATAGATATTATTGCTGCATTACCATTTGTTAAAAAAGTTGATATTGTAAGAACAAGTACGATAAAAGAAAATAATTCTGAATTCGATTTTGCAAATTCTTATCAAAATTTTTCATTCCCTAATTCATCAAAATACAATTTAAATTACGGTTCATCATTAAATCAACTCGAACAAATTAATGTTCCGGCTGCTCATGACTTAGGATATAACGGTAACGGAATTATTATTTGTGTCATGGATGCGGGCTTTAACAATCTTGAACATCAGGTCTTTGCAAATATGATTTCGGAAAACAGAATTCTCGGAACATGGGATTTTGTAAATAATGACACCATTGTTGATGACCAAGGCGATATGGGAACAGGCGATCACGGAACAATGACATTAAGTACCATCGGCGGATTTTATGAAGGCCAACTGATAGGACCGGCTTACGGAGCAAAATATATTCTTACTAAGACTGAAAATACGGATAGTGAAACAACCGTAGAAGAAGATAATTGGGTAGCAGCAATGGAATGGGCTGAAAATAATTGGGGACCCGATATTACTTCAACATCATTGGGTTACATTGGCTTTGATGACGGAACCGGTTACGATGCAAGCGAACTTGACGGAAATACGGCAACCATTACGATAGGTGCCGATATTGCTGCAAGCTTAGGAATACTTGTTGTAAACTCAGCCGGAAACGAAGGCAGCGGAACAACAACCATAGGTGCACCTGCTGACGGTGACAGTGTTCTTGCTGTAGGAGCTGTATATGATGACGGAAGTCGCGTCTATTTCAGCTCAGTCGGACCGACAGGTGACGGACGTATTAAACCTGAAGTCATGGCTCAAGGTGCCGGTGTAACTGTTGCTTCCCCATATTCTTCAAGCGGATATACAACAGCTGACGGAACATCATTTTCTTGCCCGCTGACAGCAGGAGCATCTGCAGTTTTAATGCAAATGGTTCCTTCAGCAAGCAATATGGATATTTTTGAAGCCCTGAAAATGACAGCAAATAATCATGAAGCACCGAATAATGAATATGGGTGGGGAATTATTGACATTATGGCTGCATATCAATACTTTGCTCCTGATATTATTCATAATCAATTATTTGATACCGAAGATTTTAACGGTCCGTACCCTGTCACGGCAGAAATAAACAGCCGAACAGATTTAATTCCGAATGCTCAAAAATTATATTGGAGAAGAAACGAAGGAACTTGGGAATCAGTAATAATGAATGAAAATAGCGGTATTTTTACCGCTGATATTCCGGGAAACGGAAATTCTGCTGTTTACGACTATTACATTGAAGCTCAGAACGACATAACAATCAGGCGTTTACCTGAAAATGCACCGACTGCATATTTCACGTTTAATGCAGCCGAAGATACTTCTGCACCGGTCATTTCACATACACCGATTAAAGAATACTATGTCAATCTTTGGAACGATGCTGAAATAAAAGCAGAAATAATTGACAATACCGGCATTGATTTGCAAAATTCGCATGTAGAATGGAAAGTAAACGGTACATCTCAGAATAATTTTAATTTTATTTACAAAGGAAATAACATATATTCCGCAGATTTTCCGGATGCAGAAATAGTAATAGGCGATATTATTTCATACAGAATTATTGCCGAAGATAATGCAAATACTCAACATACTACATATTTCCCCGAAAACGGATATACGGATTTCACTATAACGGACAAAATCAGTTTTGAACAAAATCAATTTTCACATAATTGGATTTTTGAAGGTAATCAAAATTGGTTTGTAAGTTCGGATCAAGCACAAGACGGAAGTTATTCTGCAAAATCCGGAAATATCTCCGATAATGAAACATCTTCAATTTCAATAGAATTCACATGCGAATTAGACGGAGATATTTCATTTATGAAAAAAATCTCATCAGAGGAAGACTGGGATTATTTGCATTTCTATATTGACGAAATTCAACAAAATGAATGGTCGGGAGAAATTGATTGGAGTAATGAAACATATCCGATTTCGGCAGGAACTTACAATTTGAAATGGGAATTTTCAAAAGACGGATCTGTTTCAAACGGCGGTGATTGCGCTTGGATTGACAATATTACCTTACCTGCATCTTCAACAATTTACGTTGCTGAAATTACAGAAAATAATTCTATACAGATTTACCCGAATCCCGCTGATAATTTTGTAAATATTATTTTTCCCGAATTTACTGACAATATAAGCATATCGATTTATAATATCACGGGACAAAATATTTACTCGAAAAAATTTGAAACTGAAAAACCAATTTTAATTAATACTTCAAACTTTCAAAACGGTATTTATTTTTTCAGATTTAATAGCGTAAACGGTTCTGAATCGA
>JAOZQB010000200.1 GCA_029932445.1 Bacteroidales bacterium
GGGAAAAAAGATAAAATCAGATTTTACAGATACAGTTTCGGTTCATTAAAAGAATGCTTTGATTGGAATGAGAAATCAAAAATCAGGAAATTAATTACAATTGAGCAATACAATTTTATTTTTTCAGAAATAGATAAATTACCGAAAGAAATTAACAGTTTAATAAAATATTCAAACGAAAAACTTAAATACTAATAATCTATTTAATAATTTAATTCATTTATTAAAATGAAAAAAATAATAAGCACATTTGTAAAGTTTCCGTTTTATGCCAATATCATAATTATTGCAATTGTATTCGGCGGAATTTTTTCGTTTATGAATATGAAAAAAGCATTTTTCCCGGAAACGACTTCTCGTTTTATCAATATTTCGGTATTTTATCCCGGTGCATCGCCGAAAGAAATGGACGAAGGCGTTACAAGCCGAATAGAAAATGCCGTAAGGGCAATTGTAGGTGTAAAAGAAATTACTTCAACTTCTTCGGAAAATTTTTCAAGCGTAAAAATAGAATCTACAGGGCAATATGATATTAATGAAATGCTTGCAGAGGTTAAAAATGCCGTTGACGGGATTAGTGCCTTACCCTCAGCAGCAGAACGTCCTCTGGTTTACAGACAAAGATCCAGAAGCACGGCAATGTTTCTCAGCTTATCGGGTGATGTCAGTCTGGAAACATTGAAAAAATATGCTTACGATATTGAAGACGATTTTTTGCAATCCGGAGTCATGTCTCAAGTAAATTTATCCGGTTATCCTCCCGAAGAAATTTCCGTTGAAATTACTGAAGAAAATCTTTTACGGTATCAATTAACTTTTGATCAAATTGCTCGTGCAATTGCTTTTAATAATACGGATATTTCAGGCGGATTAATAAAAAATGAAAACAGAGAGATTCTCATTCGATCCAGAAAAAGAAGTGTTAATCCTGATAAAATCGGCGAAATTATTCTGAGAGCTAATCCTGACGGAAGTTTTCTTCGAATCAGAGATGTAGCAACAATTCAACGGAAATTTGCCGATGTTTCAAACTATGCAAAACGAAACGGAAAAGAAGCCGTTCAAATTACCGTTAATAAATTACCGGAAGAAGATTTGGAAGAAATCTCCGATTATGTCAAAAACTACGCTAAAGAATTTAAACGTAAGCATCCGGAGGTTGAATTAGGCGTGAGTTTCGATTTTTTAAGTATGTTGAACAGCCGACTTAAACTTTTATACAGAAACGGAGGTTCCGGTCTGCTTCTGGTTGTCATAATGTTAGCAATATTTTTAAATTGGCGACTTTCTCTATGGGTTGCATGGGGAATTCCTTCAGCATTTCTCGGAACATTTATTTTTGCAAGTCTTACAGGAATTACCATTAATATGATTTCTCTTTTCGGAATGATACTCGTGGTCGGAATTCTCGTTGATGACGGAATTGTTATAGGAGAAAATATATTTGCTCATTTTGAAAAAGGGAAAAGTCCGAAACGAGCGGCAATTGACGGTACGATGGAAGTTGTGCCTGCTGTATTAACTTCGGTATTAACAACGATTGTTGCTTTTATGCCTTTACTTATCGTTACGCAAGGCGGTTTGGAATTTATGTATGAAATGGGCTTTATTGTTGTTGTCAGCTTGCTTGTCTCACTTCTTGAAGCATTTTTTGTGTTACCTGCACATTTGAGTAACCCTAAAGTTTTAAACAGAGACACTAACAGAAAAGGAGCCGGTTTACGAAAGAAATTGGATAATTCTATTAAATTTATGCGTGATAAAGTTTACGGAAGAATCTTAAAACTTATTATTAAATGGCGTTGGGTTGCAATTATTACACCGGTTGCACTTATTATTATAACAGCAGGAATGTTTGGCGGCGGATTAATTAAAGCTACTTTTTTCCCTCCCATGACCTTTGATTTTTTTAATGTAAATTTTGCATTTAAACCGGGTGACGGCTTTAAAAAAACAGATACGTACTTAAAAAATTTCGATAAAATTGTTTGGCAAGTTAATGATGAATTAAAAAAAGAATATAACGATACTACGGATTTTGTTGATTATACGTTTCAAATTCTGGGTTCATCTTTTAACGGTTTGGAAAACGGTTCACATGCAGGCAGTATTATGGTCGGGTTACGTGATATGGAAGGTGCACCCGTGTCAAGTTTTGATATCCGAAATCGTATTAAAAAGAAATTAGGCAAACACCCCGAATTAGAGAAACTTAATGTTGAAGCTCAAGGAGGACGTTTCGGTAAACCTGTATCAATTACGCTGTTAGGCAAAGATTATGACCGGCTGATTGAGGCCAAAAAATATTTTGAACATAAGTTATCCGATTTAAATGATTTAATTAATGTTACGGATGATAATGCAACCGGAAAGCCGGAATTGTTAATGGAATTAAAACCGAAAGCATACTTTCTGGGACTTAATCAAAATATGATTGCCGGACAAATCCGACAAGGATTCTATGGTGATCAAGCACAAAGACTGCAAAGCGGAAAAGATGAACTCAGAATTTGGGTACGTTATCCGAAATCGGGCAGATTAACCATCGGTCAATTTGAAAACACAAAAATAAAAACAGCTGCAGGAGAATTTCCGGTTTCAGAACTTATTAATTACAAAATAAAACGCGGACCGGTTCAATTAAAGCACTATCAAGGAAACAGAGAAATAACCGTTACGGCTGATTTGGCAGACCCGGACACCCCGGTTCCTCCGATTTTAGAAAACATAAAACAAACAATTGTTCCGGAATTTAATGCAAAATTTCCCGGTATTAAAATAGATTATCAGGGGCAAGCAAAAAGAAGTAATGAAGCCATGGCTGAAATCATGAAATTTTTCACGATTGCATTTATTTTTATTGTACTGATTTTAATATTACATTTTAAATCCGTTTGGCAAGCACTCATCGTTTTAATGATGATTCCTCTGGGATGGCTCGGTGCCGTGTGGGGACACGGAATTGAAGGGCATGCTGTTTCAATGTTAAGTGCATGGGGAATGGTTGCTTTATCGGGGGTTATTATTAATGATGCCGTGGTGTTCCTCTCTAAATATAACAGTTTACTGTTAGAAGGCATGAAAGTTAAAGAGGCTGTTTTTGAAGCCGGATTAAAACGTTTTCGTCCGATTGTTTTAACAACGATTACAACTGCCGGCGGTTTATATCCGATTATTATGGAAAACAGTTTTCAAGCACAAATGTTAATCCCGATGGCTATTGCTCTGGCATACGGTGTATTAGTGGGAACTGCTTTTATTTTGATGTTTTTCCCGGTATTAATATTATGTTTAAATGATATAAAAGTGGGATTAAAAACCCTTTGGACCGGTGTAAAACCGCAACCCGAAGAAGTGGAGAAAAGTATCATTCACAGTAAAATAAGTATTGATTAAAACAAATAATTTAATGTCAAATAAATAAGGATGAAACCGATAACAAAACACATATTTATTCTTTTCTTTTCGTTGTTATTTTTAAATTCTTTCAAAACTCAAGCTCAAGAAACAGATTCTTTGAATTTAAGTTTGAAACAAGCCGTTCAAAAAGGATTAGAAAATAATTTCGGAATACGTATTTCGAAAAAAGATTTAAATGCAGCAGAAAATAGTAATTCCTGGGGTAAAGCGGGATTATTACCGTCTGTTTCCGTAGGCGCAAATCAGACAAATCGTTATGATAATTCCGCAAGTCAATTTTCCGCCGGAAGAGATGAAAGCTATATGAATTCATTAACCCCGTATTTAAATTTAAGAATGAATTTATTCAGCGGATTTTCGGTAAAAATTTCAAAAGAAAATTTAGAGCATTTGCAATCGCTTTCCGAAGGAAATTTACAAATGACATTAGAAAACTCAATTGCTGATATTATCAATGCTTATAATTCGGTACTGTTGGAAAATGAAAAGTTAAAAGTCACAAAAGATTTGATGCAATTATCAAAAGACCGATACAATTACATCTTAATGAAAAAAGATTTGGGTTTGTCGGTAAGCTATCAAGTTTTGCAAGAAAAGAATTCATTTTTAACCGATTCGTCAAATTATCTTACCCAATTGATGAATACTCAAAATGTAATGAGAGAATTAGGCAAAACCTTGGGAGACAATAATATAATTAATTATATACTTACGGATTCTTTAGAAATAAAAGATAAAAATTTTATTTTGGCTGATTTAGAAAATCAAATGTATGAAAATAATGCAAGTTTAAATATTCAATATATTAATAATAAAATTGTTGAGAACAATATTAAATTAGCTAAAAGTTCATTGTATCCGTCATTATCATTAAATGCCGGAGCCGATCATACCAATTCGATGATGAAATATAATACTCAGTCATCGACTTCCTATTCTTATGATGCTTATGCCAATTTAGCTTTAACTTATACCGTTTTTAACGGGAATAATCGAAAAAGAGCCATTGAAAATGCAAAAATTGATGCCGAAAAATCTCAATTGCAAATTGATGAATTAAAGATGATTTTAAGAAATAATCTCTATAATTTATTTGAAATGTACAGAATCAGAAAGCAAATGTTAAAAGTTGCCGAAGAAAATTTTAATGCAGCATCTTTAAATTTGGAAATTTCTCAAGAAAAATTCAAATCCGGTATTATTAATTCGTTTAATTACAGAGACGTGCAAATATTATATATGAATGCAGCTTTTGCATTGTCACAATCAAAATATTATTTACTTGTGAAATACAATGATTTATTGAGGATGACAGGAAAAATATCGGAAGAATATCAATAAAAAAAAGCGGCTTAAGCCGCTTTTTTCTATTTTATTGAATCGGAATTATTCCGTGTCTTTTTTCGTATTATTTTTAATTATTCTGAGCGAATCATTAATCGAAAACGTAATAATTAATAATTCAGTCCATAATCTTATAATAAAAGGACCGATAAGAACCATAAGTAATCCTTTCCAGAAACCGCCGTATTGGAACATTGAAACAAATCCGCCGATTACAACAGCTGCAACGCCTATCCAAAATAAAACTTGAATAATCATCGGGGTAATCATTTTTTTAAACGTTAAAAAATCTTTCATTTTGTCATCCATGATAATATATTTTAGTGAAACAATGATACAAATATAAATTAAAATAATCAAACTAAAAAACGCACAATAATCTAAAAACTAAAATATTTACGAAATTACATCTCGCAGATTATCTGAACATTACATAACTTACATATTTTTTTTTATAAAATATTTCATCATTTCAAATTTATATTTTATATTTGGTTGGATAAATCAGGGAAGCCGAAAACTGTTAAGAGTAGGCATTATGTTAATTTATTTATTATGAAATA
>JAOZQB010000201.1 GCA_029932445.1 Bacteroidales bacterium
TTTTTTATCAGCAAAAAATAGAATATTTTGAAATTTAATTTGTTGCATATTGTTTTTATGATTCTCGGCGGAATGGTTCTGTTGTTTATAATCGGTCCCTTGCTCGGAATGTTTTTTGCAACTTCCTCGAATGAGATTATTGAAACCGTTCATGATACGGAAGTTCGAAACAGTATCGGTTTGACAGTCGGGATTTCAATGGCTGCAACATTTTTCTTTGCCTTTATGTCAATTCCCTTTGCTTATTTGTTGGCAAGAAAAGAATTCGTTTTTAAAAAATTAGTTCTCGGAATTATAGATTTACCTATTGTAATACCGCATTCGGCAGCCGGTATTGCCATTCTCGGAATTATTTCAAGAGATTCGATTATCGGAAAAACGGCTGATTTTTTCGGATTAAATTTTGTGGGGCATCCGGTCGGTATCGGTTTGGCAATGGCTTTTGTAAGTGTGCCGTTTCTTATTAATGCCGCACACGACGGGTTTAAATCGGTTCCGGTTCGATTAGAACAGGCGGCTTTAAGTTTGAAAGCTTCACCGATACGTGTATTCTTTACAATCTCTTTGCCTTTGGCATGGCGAAATATTGTTTCGGGTTTGGTTATGATGTTTGCCCGAGGAATGAGTGAATTCGGTGCCGTTGTTATTGTTGCTTATCATCCGATGGTAACTCCTGTCCTAATTTATGAACGTTTCGGAGCATTCGGTTTGAAATATGCACGACCGGTTTCGGTGGTTTTTATCCTCGTTTGTATCATCATTTTTATTGCTTTCAGGATGCTTGCAAATAAGAAAAATCAGATGAGATTAAATAAAACGACTTAGATGCTGAAACTGAAAAATATACATATTGCGCTCGGTGATTTTTCTTTAACTGATTTTTCGATATCTGTTGAAAAAGGTGATTATTATGTTATTCTCGGAGAGTCCGGTGCCGGAAAATCAGTTATTCTGGAAATGTTGAGCGGATTTATTAAACCGAAATCAGGTAAGATATTTTTCAATAATGAAGATATCACAAATCAAAGCATTCAAAAACGAAAAATTGGTTTGGTATTTCAGGATTATGCAGTTTTTCCGCATCTGAATGTTTTTAAAAATATTGCCTATTCACTCAGGAAAAAGGGTTTTTCAAAACAAGAAATTAATACTAAAGTTGAACTTGTAGCAAAAGAAACAGGTGTTTTTGATTTGTTGCACAGAAAAACCACTGAGCTGTCAGGTGGTGAATTACAGCGTGTTGCCTTGGCTCGTACTTTAGTTTCGGAACCTGAATTGTTGCTTCTTGACGAACCTTTGGGCTCATTGGATGTTCTTTTAAAAGACAGTTTAAGGAATTTATTGCGAAAGTTGAACAAAGCAGGGCAAACTATTATTCATATCACACACGATTATGAAGAAGCATTAAGTTTGGCAAATAAAATTGCGGTTGTAAATTCGGGAAAACTTATTCAGGAAGGAAAACCGAGTGTTGTTTTTAACCGTCCGAAATCGGAATTCATTGCTAATTTAACCGGAATTAAGAATTTCTACAAAGCAAAATACATTTCATCGAATACAGTTTCAATCAACGGAAAAATTGACATTCAAGCTCAAACTTCCGAAAAAAAATGCGAGGGTTACATTGTAATTCCGAGCGATACAATTATTTTATCCGAAAAAAAACAAATATCAAGTGCCGTTAATAATTTTACGGGAATTATTCAACATATTTTCCCTTCCCGTTTCGGAACGGAAGTTACGATTGACATCGGTATTATTTTGTCGGTACTTATTACGAATATTTCTTCCGAAAAACTGAGTTTAAAAGAAGGAAAAGAAATTTGGATAAGTTTTAAAGCAAATTCAGTGAAATTTATTCGTAAAAATTAATCTCGTTTATCCGATATGTTTATCTTTGCATATTGATTTTTTTATTTTTTAAAATGGCAGGTTCAAAGGGTTCAAAATATTTTGATATTTTTTTAAACTATAAATTTTGGTTAACTAAAAAAGACGGTACAGAAATACTTGGTAAAAAAGTTTTAAGTTTACTGAAAGATATTGATACAGAGGGTTCTATACGGGCTGCTTCCGAAAAAAATCATATCAGTTATCGAAAAGCTTGGGGAGATATTAAAAATGCGGAAGAGATATTAAAATTTCCGATTACGGAAACAAAAAGAGGCGGTAAAGACGGCGGAAAAACAAGTTTAACGGAAGACGGGAAAAATATGATTGAAGCTTTTGAAGAACTGGAAAATGAATTTGAAAAAGCCGTTTACAACACCGCAAAGAAATTTTTTCACAATTTGAATGATGAATAAATATCATGAGTAAAATATTAGTTCAAGGTAAAGAGATTTCGATTTTCAGCAAAGAACATACTGATTATATTTCTCTTACGGATATTGCTAAGTATCGAAATAAAAATGCTCCTACTGATATCATAAAGAATTGGATATGTAATAAAAGTACTGTTGAATTACTCGGATTATGGGAAAAATTAAATAATCCTGATTTTAAACAGGTCGAATTCGACCTGTTTAAAAATGAAGCGGGAGCAAATTATTTTGTGTTATCACAAAAAAAATGGATTGAAACAACAAATGCAAAAGGATTAGTTTCAAAATCCGGAAATAAAAGGGAATATTCGTGATTATGCAAGTATAGAGCAGTTAGTAGTTTTAACAAACCCGGAAAGTATTAATGCGGTTTTAATACACAATGAATGAGTTCAATCTAAAAAGGTATATTTTCGCAAAAAAGCCCTGACAGGGTTTTCTTAATTATATGAATATATTGTATTTAAAAATATCGAAATTTACATAAATAACCCTGTCAGGGCTTTTTAGACCGGACTTAGAAATAAATTAAAACCATAGAATTTGAATAATAAATGTATTAAAGATGATTAATTTTGAAGATGCTTATAAAATCGTAAAAAATTCTGTAAAAACTATCGGAACAGAAAGAATTCCTTTTATGAATTCCGTAAATCGAATTCTGGCGGAAGACGTAAAATCAGATATTGAAATGCCGCCTTTCGACAAATCGGCAGTTGACGGTTTTGCTTGCAGAGCGGAAGATTTAGACATGTCGCTTGAAATTATTGAAGTTGTTCAAGCCGGGCAAACACCTTCCGAAACAGTTAAAAAAGGACAATGCACAAAAATTATGACCGGTGCGCCCATTCCTGATGGTGCCGATACGGTAGTGATGGTTGAATATACGGATACCGAAAATAATACGGTTACCATGCAAAGAAAACAATCTAAAACAAATATCAGTTATCGAGCGGAAGACGTAAAAGAAGGTCAAACAGTTTTGCAAAAAGGAATTTTGATAAAACCGCAAAACATTGCTGTTTTTGCTTCGGTGGGATATACGCAAGTTCTTGTGAGTAAACAAGTAAAAGTCGGTATTATTTCTACGGGTGACGAATTAACCGAGCCGGAAAATAAGCCCGGAATGTCAAAAATAAGAAACAGCAACGGGTATCAACTTAGGGCACAAGTCGAAGCAATGGGAGCAAAAGCTGCTTATTACGGAATAGCTAAAGATACTTACGATGATACCTATGAAAAAGTTACAAAGGCATTGACTGAAAATGATGTGATTATGCTTTCGGGCGGGGTATCCGTCGGTGAATTTGATTTTGTACCGGAAGTTTTGGAAAAAGCCGGTATTACTATTTTATTTGACAGTGTTGCCGTTACGCCCGGGAAGCCGACAACTTTCGGGAAATCGGAAAATAAATTTTGCTTCGGGTTGCCGGGTAATCCCGTTTCATCTTTTGTGCAATTTGAATTGTTGGCAAAACCGTTTTTATACGGAATGATGGGATACGATTTTAAAGCACCGGAAATTAAACTTCCTGCGGCTAAAGATTTTTCACGGAAAAGAACCGAAAGGAAAGCATTTATCCCTGTTCATATTGTTAAAGGAGAAGTTAAACGTGTTGAATATCACGGTTCGGCACATATTCATGCACTTTCATCTGCTGACGGATTAATTTCATTTCCGATTGGCGTTAATACCATAAAAAAAGGAGAATTAATTGATGTACGACAGATTTAACAGAAAAATAAACTATTTAAGAATTTCTGTTACAGACAGATGTAACTTAAGATGTGTGTATTGTATGCCTGCAGAAGGGGTAGAATTAATGCATCACAATGATATTTTAAGATTTGATGAAATTATTGACACCATTAAATTTGCCGTCAGCCGGGGAGTTGATAAAGTGCGAATTACCGGCGGTGAACCGCTCGTAAAAAGAGGCATTGTTGATTTGGTCGGTATGATTGCAAAAATTGAGGGTATCAAAGATTTCGGAATGACTACTAACGGTATTTTATTGGATAAATATGCACAAGATTTGGCCGATGCCGGACTTCACAGAGTAAATATCAGTTTGGATACCGTGAAGCCCGATAAATATCATCAAATAACTCGATTGGGTGATATTAACCAAGTTTTTAAAGGCATTGAAGCAGCAAAAAATGCCGGATTAACACCGATAAAAATAAATTGCGTCGTAAAAAAATCATCCGATGAGCCGGATGCAAAAGGTGTTACTCAATTTTGTAAAGACAATAATCTGCAAATTCGCTATATTAATGAAATGAATTTAGAAACAGGCAGTTTTTCAGTCGTTGACGGCGGTACCGGAGGTAATTGCAGTATTTGTAATCGTTTAAGATTAACGGCAAACGGTGATATTATGCCTTGTCTGTTCAGTGATTTAAGGTTTAATGTTCGAGAGTTGGGTATTGAAAAAGCGTTTGAACTTGCTTTGAGCAGAAAACCGAAAAGCGGACATGTTGCAAAAAAATCGCAATTTTACAGTGTCGGCGGTTAGATTGAGTTGAAAGTATAAAGTTGAAAGTGAAAAGTTAAATGTAAAAGTTTAAAGATGTCAAAATTAAGTCATACGGACAGTCACGGAAAGGCAAATATGGTGGATGTCGGTAATAAACCGTATCAAAAACGAACAGCCCTTGCACGCGGGCATATAAAAATATCGGAAGAAGCCGTTCGTCTTATTAAAGAAAATACCAATAAAAAAGGCGATGTATTGACGATTTCGGAAATTGCCGGAATTCAAGGAGGGAAAAGAACTTCTGAACTTATTCCTTTATGCCATCCATTGCAAATCACGAAAGTTGATGTTAAAGCACAACTTGATGCAACAGGTGTAGAAGTTACGGCTGAAACGCGATGCATCGGTCAAACCGGTATCGAAATGGAAGCTTTGACAGCCGTATCTGTTGCACTATTAACGGTTTACGATATGTGTAAAGCCGTTGATAAAAATATGGTGATTGAAGGTATTAC
>JAOZQB010000034.1:0-1627 GCA_029932445.1 Bacteroidales bacterium
AAATAATTGTTTCCGGGAATTTATTGAATCCCAAAAATAAGATACATACCTCACCGGACAATGCACATGTTTTTGAAGCACCGTTTTTGCTGGAACCGGATAATAATTATACCGGACAAAAACCTTTCAGAACCTATTTGGGATTTAAATTTCATGACGGATACAGTGACCATTTACCCGTATATATTGACCTTTTTGAAAACAAAAAATAATGCAGGAAAAAATTTTAATTTTA
Source organism: Bacteroidales bacterium (assembly GCA_029932445.1). Lineage (GTDB taxonomy): Bacteria > Bacteroidota > Bacteroidia > Bacteroidales > JAADGE01 > JAADGE01. Next base: position 236 of record JAOZQB010000034.1, read on the forward strand.
GATTTCGGTTCGCAATATACTCAATTAATTGCTCGAAAAGTCAGAGAACTGAATGTGTATTGTGAAATTCATCCCTACAATCATTTTCCTGAAATTGACCAAAGCATAAAGGGTGTTATTCTTTCGGGAAGTCCTTTTTCGGTAAGAGATAAAAATGCTCCCGTCCCTGAATTAACAAAGATAAAAGGGAAATTACCCTTACTGGGAATTTGCTACGGAGCACAACATTTGGCACATCACTTCGGAGGCGAAGTTGCTCCTTCGGAACATCGCGAGTACGGAAGAGCAAACTTGCAAATCACCGATATTTCATGCAAACTGTTTAAAAATATTGAAAATAATTCGCAAGTATGGATGTCGCATGCCGATACAATAATTAAATTGCCTGAAAATTTTGAAATTACGGCAAATACCGATAATATTAAATCCGGAGCATTTAAAATAAAAAACGAAGAAACCTACGGTTTGCAATTTCATCCCGAGGTTTATCATTCTGTTGAAGGTCAAAAAATTTTAAAAAACTTTGCCGTTGATATTTGCAATATTTCTCAAAATTGGACACCCGATTCTTTTGTTGAAACAACTGTTTCAGAGCTCAAAAACAAACTTAAAAACGATAAAGTCGTTCTCGGATTATCCGGCGGTGTTGATTCCACGGTTGCAGCCGTTTTACTGAATAAAGCGATCGGAAAAAATTTATATTGTATCTTTGTTGATAACGGATTACTTAGAAAAAATGAATTTGAAGACGTTTTACAATCCTACAAAGGAATGGGTTTAAATGTTACCGGTATTAATGCAAAAGAACAATTTTATTCAGCTTTAAAAGGCGTTTCCGATCCGGAAAAAAAACGCAAAGCAATCGGAAATACCTTTATTGAAATTTTTGATACGGAAGCAAAAAGAATTGAAGATGTCAAATGGCTGGCACAAGGAACCATTTATCCGGATGTTATCGAATCGGTATCCGTAAAAGGGCCATCGGCAACCATAAAATCACATCATAATGTCGGCGGATTGCCGGATTATATGAAACTGAAAATTGTTGAACCTCTGCGACTTCTTTTTAAAGATGAAGTCAGACGTGTCGGAGCAAGTTTGGATATTAACAAAGAATTATTAGGCAGACATCCTTTTCCCGGTCCGGGATTAGGCATTCGAATTCTCGGTACTGTTACACCGGAGAAAGTTCAAATTTTGCAAGATGCCGATGCTGTTTTTATTTCGGAATTAAAAAAACAAGACCTTTATAATAAAGTATGGCAAGCAGCAACAATTTTACTTCCCGTAAAATCCGTAGGTGTGATGGGCGATGAACGAACTTATGAAAATACGATTGTTTTGCGAGCCGTTTCTTCCGTTGACGGAATGACAGCCGATTGGTCACATCTT
>JAOZQB010000034.1:1727-11956 GCA_029932445.1 Bacteroidales bacterium
ACTTTCAACTCATTAAGGTACTTCAACCGTATTTAAAATTCCGGTAATAATATTTTCGGATGTAATATTTTCGGCTTCGGCTTCGTAGGTTAAACCGATACGATGTCGCATCACATCTTTGCAAACCGCTCTTATATCTTCCGGAAATACAGCACCTCTGTGTTGAATAAACGCATATGCTTTTGCTGCCATTGCCATATTAATTCCTGCTCTTGGTGATGCCCCGAAGGAAATTAAATTTTTATATTCAGCTAATCCGTAATCTTCCGGATTTCTGGATGCAAAAACAATATCAACAATATATTTTTCAATCTTTTCGTCTAAATAAACTTCTTTTACCAAATTTTTTGCTCTGATAATATCTTCGGTTCCCAGCATACTGTTAACTTCCGGAAATTCTTTTGCAATATTCTGTCTGATAATGAGTTGTTCTTCCGATTTTTTAGGATAGTCAATAATTACTTTCAACATAAATCGGTCAACTTGTGCTTCGGGCAAGGGATAAGTTCCCTCCTGCTCTATCGGATTTTGAGTTGCCAAAACTAAAAACGGTTCTTCCAATTTATAAGTTGTTTCTCCGATTGTAACTTGTTTTTCCTGCATAGCTTCCAATAAAGCACTTTGAACTTTTGCAGGAGAACGATTAATTTCGTCTGCCAATACAAAATTTGCGAAAACAGGACCTTTCTTCGTTAAAAATTCTTCCGATTTATGACTGTAAATCATCGTTCCGATTAAATCTGCCGGTAACAAATCCGGCGTAAACTGAATTCGATTAAATTTTGCATTAATTATTTTTGATAAAGACGTAATCGCCAATGTTTTTGCCAATCCCGGAACACCTTCCAACAAAATATGTCCGCCGGTTAATAATCCGGTTAACAAACTGTTAATCATATGTTTTTGACCGACAATGACGCGGTTCATTTCATTTGTAATCGTATCAACAAAACCGCTTTCGTTTTTTATCCTTTCATTCAATTCTTTAATATCAACCATTGCTTCCGATTTTTAAAAATAATTGCAAATTTAAAAAAGCTTCAGACTATTTTTAAATAAATTTTATTTTTTTATTCATTTAATTTTCGCCGGAATAATTAAAAATATATAAATTACGAAATGAATATTTTTATATTACTGTAAATTAATTATTTAAAAAGGACTAAAGTCATTATAGTGTTGATTGTTTTTATACGTCCCGACTTAAGTCGGGCGCTGAAATAAATCGTAGAGAATAAAGTGTAAATCTGTTTTTTAATTTTTCAATAATTCCGGAAATTAAATATTTAATATAAAAACATTGTGTAGAAAAATAGATTAATTTTGCAGCTTATTTTTTAATATCAGAAACCGTCCAAATTAAATTTCAATGAAAAACATTCTTCTTTTTATATTATTATTTTTTAGCATTAATAGTTTTTCACAAAAAAAACAACCGTCTGAAAAACCGAGATTAATCATTACAATCTTTGTAGAAGGAATGCGCTATGATTATCTTTATAAATATTGGGATAAATTTACGGACGACGGTTTTAAACGCTTGGTAAACAACGGAAAATATTACCAAAATGCCGAATATAATTATTTATACACAAAATCGTCAAGCGGCTATGCCACCGTTGTTACCGGATCAAATCCGTCGCAACACGGCATTGTTAACGATTATTGGTATAAACGAATTACAAACACAAAAAAATATTGCATTTACGATAAAAAACAATCTGTTTTGGGAACAACGGATTTTGATGCAAATTTTTCGCCCAAATCTTTGCTGACTTCAACATTTTCAGACGAATTAAAATTATCGAATTTTAAACAATCAAAAGTTATCAGTATTTCGCCAAAAGATTATGCTGCCGTTTTAAGCGGAGGTCATTTGGCAAATGCGGCCTATTGGACTGATAACAAAACCGGGAAATGGGTTTCAAGCACCTATTATTTTTCCGTATTACCAAAATGGGTTAATCGTTTTAATGAGAAGAAATTCCCCGATATCTATCTGTCAAAAGAATGGAATACCTATTTACCGATTGAAAATTATGAAAATACATTAGGTGATGATAATTCCTTTGAAATCGGATTTACAGGCGGAAAGAAAACATTTCCGTACGATTTATCGGCTTTGAAAAATTTAACGGATTCATATAAAATTTTAAACTCAACTCCTTTCGGAAATACTTATACAAAAGATTTTGCAATTTCAACAATCGTTAATGAAAACTTAGGAAAAGATAATTATTGTGATTATTTAAATGTTGCTTTTACGGCTACCGAGAACATTACCGAAAAATTCGGTATTCGTTCCGTAGAACTTGAAGATGCCTATGTTCGCCTCGACAGAGATTTAAAACATTTTCTGAACTTTATTAATGATTTTACGGGTTTGGAAAATACCGTTATCATATTAACTTCCGACAGAGGTTCTGCTGATTCTCCGAGACTTTTGAGAGAGATTAACATGCCGGGCGGTTTTTTTAAAGATAAAAATGCCGAAACGCTTTTGAACAGTTTCCTGAGAGCCGTTTATCATGAAGATAATTTAATTGAATATTTTGACGGAAGTTATCTCTATTTAAACAGATATAAAATTGAAGATTTGAAATTAGATTTAAATGAAATTCAACAAAAAATAAGTGACTTTATCGTAGACTTTACAGGCGTTTCAAATTCTTTAACTTCATATAATCTGGAAAACAGAAATTACACGTCGGGAATGCAAATGCGTGCTCAAAACAGTTATCAGAAAAAGCGTTCGGGAGATATTTCCGTGATTTTAGAACCCGGATATGTTCCCGGCAGTGATATGACATACGGTTCCGGTTACAGAAATTACACACATGTTCCGTTGATTTTTTACGGTTGGAAAATCAAACCGGGAAAAACGAATATCCCTGTTTCTATGACAGATATTGCTCCGACGCTTGCAAATTTTTTGAACATTGCTTATCCCAATGCATCAACGGGAAAAGTTTTACCGGATATACTGAAAAAATAATTTAGCCGAACATCAAATTAATTAAATCTGAATAATCGACTTCAGATAATTGATAATTATTTCCGTTCACTTTATTTTGCTTCATCATTTGAAGAATAACATCTTTTTCAGATTCGGAAAAACCTTCTGATTTTAAATTAATCGGACTGTTTATCGAAATAAAGAAATTTTCTAAATCTGTAATGAACTTATCAACATTCGGATTATCAAAAATTAACTCTGCTAATCTTGATAATCTTTCGGAATTACGTTCTTTTTGTAATTTAAACCAAGCGGGATATACAACTGAAAGTGTAGCTCCGTGCGGCATATCATAAAGTAAGGATAAAATATGTCCGGCAGAATGCACTCCCCAATCACCGCCGGCTTTTCCGTAAGACGTAATTCCGTTCAGTGCACAGGTTGATTGTAACAGAATATTTGCTCTGTAATCATAATTATCAGGTTCTCCAAGAACCAAAGGTGCAAAATACATTGCTTCTTTTACAATTGATGCAACAAATCGATCCGCAAGCGGCGAATTTCCTTTACCGAAAAAATTCTCAAAAGCATGAGCAATTATATCTACAATACCGTATGCCGTATAGTCTTCCGGAACCGTAAACGTATATTCCGGATCTATAAATGAATGTTTCGGAAACATTATAGGAAAACCAAAACCTATTTTTTCATTTGTTTCCGAATTTTGAATAACAGCATAGGGGTTCATTTCTGTTCCCGTTGCCGCTAATGTTAATACAGCAATTACGGGTAAGGATTTTTTCGGTACCATATTCATTTTAACAACATCCCACGGATTAAGGTTTTCAGGGATTGAAACTGCAACCGTTTTTGCCGTGTCAATAACACTTCCTCCTCCTAAAGCTAATATAGCATCAATTTTATTTTCAATACCGACTTTTACTGCTTTTTCAACATCTTTAATAACCGGATTTGGTTTAATACCGGAATATTCAAAAACATTAAAATCTTCTAAAAGATTAATAACTTTTTGATAATAACCATTTTTCACAACGGATCCTTTACCGTAAATTAATAAAATATTTTTGCCGTATTCATTAAGAGCTTTAGGTAATTCATATAAAACATCTTTTCCGAAATGTAAAATTGTCGGATTATTTATTGTGAAATTTTTCATTTTTTTGATATTTTTTAACTAAATCATATAGAATAACAGAAGTTGCCGTAGCAACATTTATTGATGTATTTACTCCGAACATCGGCAAATGAACCGAATAGTCGGCTAATTGTATCATTTCCTCAGCAACACCGAATTTTTCCGAACCGATAATAACACACAGCGGAAATTCAGGAATAAATTCCGAGAAATCAACACTTTTATTTGTTTTATCTAAAATAACAAATTTACAATTTTCTTTTAAATTTAAAACTTGACTGAAGTCATTAATTAATTCATAAGGTATATAATTTGATGTTGATCTGGATTTTTTCTTCAACAATTTAAAATTAAAATTTCCTTTCAAATTGTACAAATAAATCTTATTTATGCGAAGAGCATCGGCAAGACGGAAAATCATTCCGAGATTTCCTATATCATTTATACCGTCTGTGATTATTGAAATCGGAATTCTGTTTTTACGGATTTCAGAAATTTGTTTCCGGTGAGATTTATTTATTTCTTCAAAACTTAATTGATGTTCATCCATTTTATTTATAAAAAAAGCAGTCCGTGAAGACTGCTTTGTATTAATGGTTTACAATATTTTATTCATTTTTAACCAAGCGAATTCCGGCTAAACCTTCATTACTGCTTTTATCTAAATTAAATCGTCTGCTGTTTCTCAATACATCCGGTCGGCACATAAAATTACCGCCTCTGCAAACTTTACTGATTCCGGTTGAAGATCCTGTCGGATTATCCGTAGGTGACGTTTGATAGTATTTTGGTTGATACCAATCATAACACCATTCCATAGCATTACCCGTCATGTCGTATATACCCAATTCATTAGGTTTCTTTTGACCTACTTCGTGAGCCGTATTACCTGAATTATTAATATACCATGCAACTTCTTCTAAATCATTAGAACCGCTGAATGCGTATGATTTAGATTTTATTCCGCCTTTAGCCGCATATTCCCATTCAGCTTCTGTCGGTAATCTGTATCCGTTAGCTTCCGGAATAATTGTTGCCGTAAATCGATTACTGTCACGTTGCAAATCATAACATTTGTCCAATCTGCTTGCTCTGCTTAACCAATTACAATACATAACAGCTTCTTCCCAAGTTATATTATTAATCGGAGTCAGAGGATCTCCGTCAGGAAGCCTTTGCCCGGTTACTCTGCAAAATTTTGCATAATCAGCAACTGTAACTTCATTTTTTGAGATAAAGAATGAGTTAATATTTATTTTATGTTCCGGTCTTTCATCAGCATTAGCACTATAATCATTCCCCATATAAAATTCTCCGCCTTCAACTAAAACCATTTCCGGTCCTTGGTCCTGAGCTTTTCCGATATTAAATATCAATAAAAAAGCAATTAATGATGTTAAAATTCTCATAGTATAAAAATATTAGAGTTATGAATTATTAATAATCTGAATTACAAATTTAATTTATAATTTTAGAAAATAAAATTAATTTAACTAAAATGTTCTTTTAATAACGTATCAAAGTATTCAATTGTTTTATTTAAACCAATTTTTAACGAAACTTTCGGTTCCCATTGTAACATTTTTTTTGCTAATGTAATATCCGGTTGTCTTTGCATCGGGTCATCTTCCGGTAAGGGTAAAAAAATTAATTTTGATTTAGAATTTGTTAGTTCAAGAATTGTTTTTGCTAATTCAAGTATAGTAAATTCATTCGGATTCCCGATATTAACCGGACCGAAAAAATCTTCAGGTGTTTTATTCATTAATCTATCAAATCCTGAAATTAAATCATCGACATATTGAAAACTTCTGGTTTGACTACCGTCACCATATATTGTAATATCTTTATTTTGAAGAGCTTGTACGATAAAATTCGAAACAACTCTACCGTCATTAGGATGCATATTCGGTCCGTAAGTATTAAAAATACGAGCAATCTTAATGCGTACTTTATTTTGCCTGTAATAATTAACAAATAAAGTTTCGGCAACACGTTTTCCTTCATCATAACACGACCGAATTCCGAGAGGATTAACATTTCCCCAATAGCTTTCAGTTTGAGGATGTACAATCGGGTCACCGTAAACTTCACTCGTAGATGCTTGTAATATTTTTGCATTTACTCGTTTGGCTAATCCGAGCATATTAATTGCACCCATTACCGAAGTTTTTACGGTTTTTATTGCATTATACTGATAATGAATAGGAGAAGCCGGACAAGCCAAATTATAAATTTCATCGATTTCAGCAAAAAAAGGCATTGTAACATCATGCCTTATTAATTCAAAATACGGATTATCGAGTAACTGAATAATATTTTTTTTATTACCTGTAAAGAAATTATCCAATGCAATAACTTCATTGCCTTCATTCAAAAGTTTCTTACATAAATGGGAACCTATAAAGCCGGCACCTCCTGTAACTAATATTTTTTTCATAATTATTTTCTTATCTTCCGATTCCTAAATATTCAAAACCGTTTTCTTTCATTTCTGCAGAATCATAAATATTTCTTCCGTCAAAAACAACTTTATTTCGCATTAATTTTTCCATTTTTTTATAATCCGGAACTCTGAATTCATTCCATTCCGTAACCAAAATTAATGCATCTGCATCGTTTAGTACCTCCGATTTATTTTCAACATAAGTTATTGCATCTCCGAGAATTCTTTTTGCTTCGCCAATTGCAGCCGGATCATAAGCCGTTACATTTGCTCCGGCATTAATAAGCTTTCTGATTAATACTAAGGAAGGAGCTTCGCGCACATCATCCGTATTCGGTTTAAAAGCCAAACCCCAAACAGCTATATTTTTATTTTTCAAATCTCCTTTATAATATGTATATAATTTATTATATAATACAGATTTCTGTCTTTCATTTACATTTTCAACTGCTTTCAGTATTTCCAATGAATATTTTTGTTCTTCCGCTGTTTTAATCAGTGCTTTTACGTCTTTAGGAAAACATGAACCACCATATCCTGTTCCTGCATAAAGAAATTTATTCCCGATTCTGGAATCAGATCCGATTCCTTTTCTGACATTTGTTATATCAGCTCCGACAATTTCACATAAATTTGCGATATCATTCATAAAGCTGATTTTTGTTGCCAGCATAGAATTTGCTGCATATTTGGTCATTTCTGCAGACGGCACATCCATAAATAATATCGGATGACCATTAAGAACAAACGGTTTATAAAGTCGTTTCATTATTTTTTTTGCTCTTTCGGATTCTACTCCGATAACGATTCTGTCAGGTTTCATAAAGTCCTGAACAGCACTACCTTCTTTTAAAAACTCAGGATTGGAAGCAACATCAAACATAATATTTTTGCCTCTGCTTTTCAATTCCTGATTTATTACTTTCTTAACTTTTTCTGCCGTACCGATAGGAACCGTACTTTTTGTAACAAAAACCAAATAATCCGTCATATTTTGACCAACTTCTTTGGCTACTTGTAAAACATAAGATAAATCAGCACTTCCGTCTTCATCAGGCGGTGTACCCACGGCACTGAAAACAACCTGAACATCTTGAAGATTATTCGCTAAATCAACAGAGAATTTTAATCTTCCTGAAACGGTATTTTTTTTGATTAATTTTTCTAAACCGGTTTCATAAATCGGAATATGCCCGAGATTTAATAATTCAATTTTCTTTTCGTCAATATCAAAGCAAGTTACATTTATACCTGCTTCGGCAAAACAAGTTCCGGAAACTAAACCTACATACCCGGTTCCAACCATTGCTATTTTCATAAAAATTAATTTTAATATTAAGTTTACAAATATAGATTTAATTTTATTGTAAATATATTATTTCAATAATATTACATAACATAAATAAATTGACATAAAGTCTTTGATTTCTAAAATTAAAGGTTAATTTTGCGGCTCGAAAATAACTATATATATATTGTCTAACTTATTAATTTTAAATTAACATGAGCGAAAAAACAAAAGAAAACGAAGAAAAAAAAGTAGTAAAAACTGCAGAAGAAACACCTGTATCTGAAGTAAAAAAAGAGGAAGCTGTTACTGAGGAAAAAAACGAAATTGTTGAAGAAATTAAACCGGCAGAAAAGTCTGAACCGGAAAAAAAAGAAACTAAAGCAGAAGAAGCTGTTACTAAGGGAAAAAACGAAGTTGTTGAAGAAGCTGAACCTACAGAAATTCAAAACGCTTCAACACTTGAATTTGATTGGGATTCAGCTGATGATGAAGATGAATATTCAAAAATTGAAAGAACTGAATTAAAAGATTTATATTCTAAAACGCTGTCTACAATTTCTGAAAAAGAAGTTCTGGACGGAACCGTTATCGCATTAACAGAAAAAGATATTGTTGTAAACATCGGTTATAAATCTGACGGTGTTATCAGTAAAAACGAATTCAGATACAACCCCGATCTTAAAGTTGGTGATTCTGTTGAAGTATACATCGAATCACAAGAAGATAAAACAGGTCAATTAGTCCTTTCTCATAAAAAAGCAAGAACTCTCCGTTCTTGGGAAAAAGTAAACTCTTCTCTGGAAAATGACGAAATTATTAACGGATTTATTAAATGCCGTACCAAAGGCGGTATGATTGTAGATGTTTTCGGTATTGAAGCATTCCTTCCAGGATCGCAAATTGATGTTAAACCTATCAGAGACTACGATGCATTTGTAGGTAAAACAATGGAATTCAAAGTTGTAAAAATTAATAAAGAATTTAAAAATGTTGTTGTTTCTCACAAAGCTCTTATTGAAGCTGAATTGGAAGAACAAAAAGCGAAAATTATTGAGCAACTTGAAAAAGGACAAGTTCTTGAAGGTACGGTTAAAAACATCACATCTTACGGTGTATTCATTGACCTTGGAGGTGTTGACGGTTTAATTCATATCACGGACTTATCTTGGGGCAGAGTAAATCATCCTGAAGAAGTTGTTGAACTGGACCAAAAATTAAATGTCGTAATTCTTGATTTTGATGAAAGTAAAAAACGTATTGCATTAGGATTGAAACAATTACAAGAGCATCCTTGGGATTCCTTAGATACCGAATTGAAACCCGGTAATAAGGTAAAAGGAAAAGTTGTCGTTATTGCTGATTATGGTGCATTTATTGAAATTAAACCCGGAGTAGAAGGATTAATTCACGTTTCTGAAATGTCTTGGTCTCAACACTTAAGAACAGCACAGGATTTCTTTAAAATAGGTGATATTGTTGAAGCTCAAATCTTGACTCTTGAAAGAGAAGACAGAAAAATGTCATTGGGTATCAAACAATTAAAACCGGATCCGTGGGAAAATATTTTAGAAAAATATCCTGAAGGTTCAAAACATACGGCTAAAGTTAAAAACTTTACGAATTTCGGAATCTTTGTTGAACTTGAAGAAGGTGTTGACGGATTAATTCACATTTCTGATTTATCATGGACTAAAAAAATTAAACATCCTGCAGAATTTACTGAAATTGATGCTGATATTGATGTTACGGTTTTGGAAATTGACAAAGATAACAGAAGATTAAGTCTCGGACACAAACAATTGGAAGAAAATCCGTGGGATGTTTTTGAAACATTATTCGGAATTGACAGCGACCATGAAGGAACAATTGTTAAAATAGGAAATCGTGAAGCATTAATTGCAATGCCTTATGGTGTTGAGGCAATTTGTCCCGTTAACCATCTTAAAAAAGAAGACGGAAGCATGCCTGCTGAAGAAGAAAAAATTATTGTTAAAGTTATTGATTTTCACAAAGATGCTAAAAAAATCGTTGTTTCTCATTTAAGAACATACAAAGAAAGAAGTAAAACAACAAAAACAAAAGCAAACTATCAGAGTGATATTGAAAAAACAACTCTCGGAGATATAAGCAGTCTTTCTGAACTAAAAGATAAACTCAGTAATGATTCTAAAAAAGCAATAAAGAAAACAACAAAAAAAGCTGAAAAACCTAAAGTTGAGAAAGTAAAAACAGAAAAGCCGAAAACTGAAGAAGTCAAAGAAAAAAAGACTAAAGCAGTTAAAGCGAAAGCTGATAAAGTCAAAGAAGAAGTTGAAAAAGAAGTAAAAGAAGAAGTTAAAGATAAAAAGACTAAAACAGTTAAAGCGAAAGCTGATAAAGT
>JAOZQB010000034.1:12056-18435 GCA_029932445.1 Bacteroidales bacterium
AAGTTAAAGAAGAGGTTAAAGAAAAACCGAAAAAGAAAACGACTTCAAAAAAGAAGAAAGAAGACGAGTCTGAAACAAAGGAAGATTAAAAAAATAAAAAATTACGAATGAAAGATTTTTATCTTTCATTCGTTTTTTGTAACTTTACATTTAAATATTTTAAATTATAATCATGGAAAAAAAATATGATGTAATAAAAAAAGACAATCATACCGTAATTCAAGTTTTGGCAAAAAAGCTTGATACAAGCATTGCTCCTTCTTTTAAGTCAGAATTAGTAATGATTGCCGGAAACGGTGAAAAAAATATGATTATTGATTTAAGTAACACGGAATATTGCGATTCATCGGGTTTAAGTTCCATTTTAGTTGCAAACAGATTATGTAAAAATGCTAAAGGTCAATTTATTTTATCCGGTTTACAAAATGCGGTTGAACGATTAATTACAATTTCACAATTAGACTCTGTTTTGGAAATAGAAGATAATTTGGAAAAAGCAGAAAATAAAATTAATGTTATTAATTAATGTCTTTTAAAATTACGATTTTAGGAAGCAGTTCTGCTTTACCTTCATATAAAAAATTCCCTTCCGCTCATGTTATTAATATACATGAGCGTTTTTTTTTAACCGATTGTGGTGAAGGAACACAAATAAAATTAAGACAATATAAAATAAAAGTATCTAAAATCAATCATATTTTTATTACACATCTGCACGGAGACCACTTTTTCGGAATTTTCGGATTAATTTCGTCTTTTAATCTTCTCGGCAGAAAAAATGACTTACATATCTTTTCTCCCGGAGATTTAGAAAAAATGGTTTATACCGTCATTAAAAAAGCTGATTTAAATTTCAAACTATACTTTCACCGATTAAGTACCGATAAAAAAGAAACAGTTTATGAAAGTAAGAGCATTAAAATAAGTTGTTTCCCCTTAAATCACAGAATCGAAACCTACGGCTTTTTGTTTGAAGAAAAAAAGAAAGAAAAAAACATTCAAAAAGAAGCAATTCATAAATATAATCTGACGATAAAGGATATCATTAAAATAAAAAACGGTGATGATTTTCTTTCAGAAGACGGTAAAACATTACCTAACAATACATTAACACTTCCCGAACAAAAAACTCGATCATATGCTTATTGTTCCGATACTGTTTTTGAACCGAAGATTATTCCTTATATAAAAGGTGTAAGTCTTTTATATCATGAAGCAACTTTTACGGAAGATTTAAAAGAAACAGCACAAATTACAAAACACTCTACCGCTTACGATGCAGCAAAAATTGCATTAAAAGCACAAGCCGAGAAACTTATTATCGGACACTTTTCGTCAAGATACAAAGATGAAAATTTAATACTTAAAGAAGCAAAAACTGTTTTTAAAAATACGTTCCCGGCAGAAGACGGTTTAACTTTTAATATTCCGATACAAACTATTAAAGAATAATTTATAATTTTACATTTCAAATAATTAAAATCAATTTAAAATGAAAAAGATATTATTAAGTTTTGCAGTACTTGCTTTAACTGCAAATGTTTTTGCTCAAAACAAAACAGATAATGCCGAATTCAAAGCATACGAACCCGGTTTTTATCAAAACTTTATTTTGAAAGATGTCAGCCATGTTAATGAAAGTATGAAACCGAAAGAAGTGCATAAACATTTTCAAATGGTTCAAACCGGCTATGATATTCCGAACAAAGTAAGTAATTATAAAAGAGAATGGGCAAATCCTGTTATATCGCAGGGAAATGCAGGAACATGCTGGTGCTATTCTACGGTTTCTTTTTTAGAATCGGAAATTTACCGACAAACAAAAAAGAAAGTTAAACTTTCCGAAATTTATACTGTTTATTGGGAATATGTTGAAAAAGCAAAAGAATATGTTCGAACAAGAGGAACAAGTAATTTCTCGGAAGGTTCTGAAGGAAATGCCGTAACACGCGGATGGAAAAAATACGGTACTATGCCCTACTCTGCTTATACCGGTTTAATTAACGGCAGAAAATACCATTCTCATGCCAAAATGTATGAAGAAATGATGGGCTATTTAAAAGCCGTAAAAAAATCAAATGCTTGGAATGAAAATGAAGTTATTGCAACCATTAAAGCCATTATGAATTATCATATAGGAGAACCGCCGACAAATTTTACCGTTGACGGAAAAAAATATACACCTAAAACATATCTTAAAGATTACTTAAAATTAAATCCTGACGATTATGTTGAAATTTTGTCATACAAACAAGAACCGTATTGGCAAAAAGTTGAATACAAAGTACCTGATAATTGGTGGCACAGTAAAGATTATTATAATATTCCGCTTGAAGATTTTATGAAAGTTTTAAAAAATGCGATTAAAAACGGATACACAATGAGTATCGGCGGAGATGTTTCCGAAGCAGGATTTTTAAGAAGCACTCAAGCAGCCGTAATTCCGACTTTTGATATTCCGTATCAATACATCGATGACAATGCACGTCAATTCCGTTTTTCAAACAAAACAACAACCGATGATCACGGAATGCATCTTGTCGGCTACACGGAAAGAGACGGAATGGATTGGTATCTGATAAAAGATTCCAGCTCAGGTTCCAGAAATAACGATCAAAATGCTCCTGAATTCGGATATTATTTTTTCAGAACTGATTTTGTTAAATTAAAAATGATGGGATTTACAGTTCATAAAGATGCCGTAAAAGATATTCTGAAGAAGTTTAAATAAATTAGTATTTTTTATAACTAACTATCGACCTGTCAGGTTTTTTTTACCTGACAGGTCTTTCATAAAATTAAAATGCTCTCCGTACTAATTCCCATATATAATTTTGACATCAGACAATTTGTAAATGAACTTCACCTGCAAGCTGTTGCCGAAAATATTGAATTTGAAATTATTTTGGCAGATGATGCTTCTGAGCTTTATTTCAGAAAAATTAATAAGGAAACGGAGAACTTAGAATATGTAAAATACATTCAATTAAAAGAAAATATCGGTCGTTCAAAAATCAGAAATTTTCTGGCAAAACAAGCAAAATACGATTATCTTATTTTTGCAGATTGCGATACGGCAATTGCAAACACCAATTTTATTCATAAATATTTAATACACACAAAAAACAATTCGGTTATTTGCGGAGGAATTACATATTCTAAAATACCTCCTGATAATTCTAACTTATATCTCAGATGGTTTTACGGAATTAACAGAGAAAAATTATCTGCCGAAAGAAGAAATAAAAATCCATACGTTTCTTTTATGTCAGGAAATTTTTTTATCACCAAAAACATTCTAAGTCAAATTCAATTTGATGAAAATATAAGAGAATACGGTCATGAAGACACCTTATTCGGCATTGAAATGAAACGGAAGAATATTTCCGTTATACATATTGACAATCAATTAATTCATTGCGGATTAGAAAATTCTGACGAGTTTATAAAAAAAACAGAAAAAGCCATTGAAAGTTTAATTCAAATTTTAAAAAGTTATTCATATCCTGAATTAAAAACACATATTAAACTTTTAAAAGTTTCAAAAAAACTGAATATTCTAAAATTCATTATCGTTCCGATTTTTAATATTTTTAAAAATCTGATAATTAAAAATTTACAAAGCCAAAACCCGAAACTTTTCATCTTCGATTTTTATAAATTAGCATATTATTATAAAAAAAAACGGCATAATTGTTAAAAAATAATTATTTAATTTGCAACTAATCGGCATATTTTTTGGTCTTTAAAATAATATAATAAAATCAAAACCGTTACAACAGGAAAAAAAATGAAACGAATTATCATACTTACTATTCTTACGATTTTTTGCTTAAATAATACTGTTTCTGCTCAATGGGGAGGAAACAATGCAACATTAAGTTCCGGAAAAGATGCAAATGTTCAATGGGAAAAAACCATTATTGATATCGGAACCATAAAACAATATAACCCGACACAAGCCATTTTTCAATTCAAAAACATCGGCGGGAAACCCATTATTATTACAAATGCCAAAGGATCTTGCGGTTGTACCGATATTGATTATCCGAAAAAACCGATACTTCCCGGAGAAACAACCGAAATTGTTGTTACCTATGATGCCGAAATTACGGGTGTTTTTAACAAAACGGTAACACTTACAATGAATATTGAGAAAAGTTCTCAGATTCTTCACCTTAAAGGGATCGTTGTAAAATAATTTTTCCGTCTTATAAACTTTGCTATTTTTGTACTGATTTAATTAATATAAATAAATTTAAGTATGAAAAAATTAGGACTATTTTTATTAACTGCAATCTTGGCAGGATTTTCAGTAAGTTGCGGCGGCGACAGCAGCAGCTCCTTAGCTGATATGAAATTAACCGAACTGAATCTCGCAGATAAAGGGATTCCTGTTTCTCTTCAAGCTCCCGAAGGTGCTGAAATAAAAGACGGTATGTTTATGGGCGAATTCGGAGGCATCAAGATGTTAGATTATGAAATCGTTAAAGATGAGTTCGTGTTAGAAGTATCAATGGATGATGCCGAAGAAACCAGAACTGTTGAAGAAATTGTTTCTGATGCAAAAGAAACGGCTCAAACTGAAGACGGATTTGTTGAATTCGTAAAAGAAGAAAGTAACGGTTTTATTTACAAAGTTAAAACAGACGATTACGAAGATTACAAATTTCATTATGTTTTAATGAAAGACAAAAAAGCTATTGAATTCACTGAAGGATTAAAATTATTTACTGAATTCACTCAAAAAGATGCAGAAACGCTTTATAATATTGCAAAAAATGCAAAATAAAGAAGTTAACTGTCATTAAACAAAGCCTCTGAAAATCAGAGGCTTTGTTTTTTTCGAGGATTTGACTTTACTTTAATATGTGTTTTATCTGCAAATAAACTTCCGCAAGATATATTCAGTTTTGCATTCAATTCCTTAATACTTTCCGACTTTGTTTCTTCACAAGCTTTCAGAATTAAATTTGCACTCATTTCAGCATCTTCCAAAGCATGATGATGAGAAAAAGAATATCCGAAATAGTTTCCGATATTACCCAGAGAATAACTTTTTAATCCGATCCATGTTCGTCGTGCAATTCGTAAAGAACAGGTATAATTTAAATTCGGATACGATAAACGATAAGTATTCAATACCGCTTTTAATACACCGATATCAAATTCTGCATTATGTGCAACCAAAACAGTGTTTGTAAACATTTCTTTTAAAGAATTCCAATATCTGTAAAATTCAAGTTCATTAACAACATCTTCGGGAGTAATTCCGTGAACTAAAATATTTCTGTAATTAAATCGGAATTCAGGCGGTTTTATTAAACGGTATTTTCTGTCAACAATTTTTCCGTCTTCTATAATAATAATTCCTAAAGAACAAACACTTGCAGGATTTTCATTTGCTGTTTCGAAATCAATTGCCGTAAAAGAAATTTTGTTCATAAAAGAAAAAATACCGTTTATATTGATACAAAGATAAAATAAATGTATATTTGTGTTGTTCTTATAAAAAAGATTTATTTTTTTATGGAATTTTAATTAAAATTTCATCATTAATTAAAATTCAAAAACTATTATTTATTAATTTAAAATTCGGAATCATGAAATTACAGAAACTTATTATGTTAACAATTGCCGTATTTGCCTTTAGTTATATAAGCTACGGTCAAGTAGAACCTGCAGAAGCTCCTATGTTCGGAAATGTAAGAGGCGTGAATTCTTCTTTCAGCCATAATTTCGGTAAAGTTACCGGTACCGTTCAATCGTATAATTTTAAGATTAAAAATACCGGTTCAACTCCGATGCACATTATTGATATTAAATTACCCGAAAAAATAGGTGTTACCGTAATTGATATGCACATTCAACCGGGACAAGAAGGCGTAATTACTGCTACAGTTGATCCTACGGTAATGAATAAGGGTAAATTTACGGAACAAATTATTATTACAACTAAGCAAAAAGATAAAGGAATTACAACTACAAAAGAAATTCCGTTTATTGTTGCCGGTGAAGTAAAATAATAAAAACCGCATTATTAAATATTAAAGCAATGATTTTCATATTATTATGAGAATTATTGCTTTTTTAGATTTTGGGAGCGTGGCACGGCTCACTTATTTCAGAGAAAAAAATTCGTTATAAGTTATTCATTTTCAAAATATCCGTGCCGTGCTTGCGGATTATTATCAAACAGCCGTTCGCTATAAAAATTTAACTGAAGAAAAAGCTTTTAACAAAATAAAACATCAAAAAAATTAATATTTGAGTTAATTTTTCCCGAATTAAAAAAAATAAATAAATTTGCAAGCCCAAATAACTAGCCCGGATGGCGGAATTGGTAGACGCGCATGGTTGAGGGCCATGTTCCATCCTT
>JAOZQB010000202.1 GCA_029932445.1 Bacteroidales bacterium
TTCCTGGTTATGGGACTCTTGCTTCATTGGCAATCACTGGTATAACGAATTTGTCTATTCCTTCTGTTGGAGATAATGTTTATTATACATTTTATAATGACCAAAATCTTATTATTGAAAAAGGTAATGGAATTGCTGCAACAGGGCGACACACAAATTATTTAAATGGTGGCTTTACTATTAAACTTTTTAATGACAATTTTAGGAATGGTATAGATGTAAGTGTTAAAGTTATAGTTATGAGAGTCAATAAAACATATGAGGACAAGAACTATAAAAAACAAAAGATTAAACCAAGAAAGGTTACCTTAAATAAAAAACGTATGGTTGTTAATACAACTAAAATACGTATAAATGCCGAATAGGATAAAAAACGTGCTGTAACACCAGCTAAAAAATCATGCAGGCAAAGTCTCAAATTGATAACAAGAATAAGAAATATACACCGCAAAATCTTTAATTAGATTTTGTTAATAATTTAAAAGGTAAAATTAAAAATTTGGCTACCACGCAAATTGAAAAGTCGCAGTTTTAAGCCTGCACGCTTTTTAGCCAACCGTTAAAACCAAATGAAAACATCAATATTAATATTATTTGTATTTATTTCATCAACTCTTTTTGCACAAAAAGATTGTAATGACTACCCTAAAAATTATGTTCCTATTGATTTAACGGATGCTCTAAACTATCTTGACTGTATTTGGAATGACTCTCTCAAAACGGATTTTAAAAAATTACCTGAAAGAGTTGCCGTAAATGATTATTATCGTAATTACAGAGTAGGAATTAGTGAAAGATGGGGATTAGTCAACGGAAATACAGATATTTACAATTATTTTCAAAATTTAGGTATTTTTAACCCTGATGACATGTCTCATATAATATTAACATCATTTCACAGATATTTAAACGGCAAAGATTTAGAGTTTGAGAAAACAGTTAAACGTTATATTATTTTAAGAAAACGTAAAGAAGCAGAAGAAAGAAAATTAAGAGAAACTCTCTTTTCCGGTTTTGAAGTAAATGACACAGTCTGTTTTAAATATAATTTGGGATTTGCTTCACGAGAACAAAGAAGTTCTTTTTATAATGACTCTTGTGATGCAAAGGGTGTACTGTTAGAAAAAAATCTTTCAAATTTACAATTAAAAATACGACTTCTTGAAAGTTGTGATTCATTAGGAGTTATTATAGCCATAGAGGATGTTTATGAAAAGAAAGATTTAAAAGTGGTTTTAACAGAAAAAGGCAAGAAATTTTACATGAAAGAAAATGATGTAAAATGGACTTATTTTGATTTATGGCAAAAAAACGAATAAAAGATGGCGAAAAATAAAAAAAATAAGGACAAATTACAAACCTGAAAGTAATAAATACTGCAAAACTTCCCTCAAGACCGCAGGGAATAATCTTTGCGTTTTTAGTTTTATAAATATTTAAAAAGCACAATGAAAAAAGCATTGATAATAATTATTTTTCTTTTCGGATCATTATCGGCTAAAAGTGATGTTATTTATTTTCCTTATCAATATACATTGGTTTCATATTCTGTTGAATTCATATATAGTGCAGAATGGGTAAAAAAGCTAAAGAGCAGTAATGTTTTTTGGGCAGGTACGGGAATAGTCGGTTCTTTCTTTTATATGAAAAAACCGACAGCAGGAGTTGAAGTTGCATATGAGAGAAGATTTTATTTTAAGCCTGATTTATACAATCATTTTTTTATCAGCGGATATTTGGGTGCTGCATATATGACTAATTTTAAAAATATCAACGATGTAGGTATTGTTCCGGGATTTAAGCTCAATTATAAGGCACAACTTAAGAAAAATCTTGTTTTAGAGCCATATGTCGGACTTTCTCTGCCTGTTACTATCGGCTACTTTCCTTTTCCTGTAGCAACGGTTGGATTACGATTGGGAATCTGTAAATTGAAAAAAAGAAATAAATTAAAATAAACATACTGATTTGTTTATATATAAGGATAAAAGAATCATTTGAATTTAATAAAAATATAAAAAGGCGGTAATAAATAAATAAACCATATTAAAACGTTTCATATTCGAATCGTTACACTTTAACCTGATACCAAGGATATTTAACAGCACCCATTTCTTTAAAAAACGGTTCGGGGAAGTAATTTAATCCGAAAAAATCAAGCGTTAATGCTTTCTCGGAATGGGTTTTAATGTAGTAGTCAATCAGTCCGTAAAGGGCTTTTTTGCTTTCGGCTTCTTTGGTTTGCACGGCATGTATGATGTTCACTTTATAATGTGAACTGATAAATAAAACGGCGGCAATCAATCGATTATGATTGTTGAAAGCCCCGTAAATTTGACCCAAATTTTTTCGCAAGGAAACGGCAGCTAATCGTCTTAAGGTATCTGTATCTTTTCGATTTAAGGATTTGGTAAGTGTGGACAGAAGCGTGATTCCGTTGGGTAAAATGCCTGTATTAAAAAATACATTGTTGGATTCGGAACTGTTTAATTGTTTAATAACAAAACCGGTTTCGGAATGATTTATGTCTTTATACGGTCTGATTAAATCTAATTTCCATGAATCGAAGATTTTTATTTTTGAAGTATCATGTTTTAAATCCGGATTTTCACTTGTGATTTTCACGGTTTTTGCATAAGATTTTAAAAGCCTTAAAAAATCGTTTATTGTTTTTTTGCCGATTTCTCCTGAAGAATAAATGTCCGTCTTGCTATGAAATTTATAATTTTTTACGGAAGGAATACCGAAAAATGAATGTAAGGGTAAAGGCATCACAGCTCGATAATTACCTTTTACAATACCGCCCCAATTTTTACAAACGGAATCCAAAAACCATGAATATCCGAACACATCACCGTTTTGTGAACGTGCAACGCATCTGTCCCACAGAATGGTGTCAATATCTTCGTTATTTATAATGCGAATATCGGGCATTTTTGTTTAATTGTTTAGTTCTTAGTGCCTAGTAATTAGTACTTAGTGCTTAATTTATTTTCGTCTTTAATTCATAATTCATAACTCATAATTAAACAACTCCTTCATCGGCAAAACTGTAAAAATGATTATAACTCACAATAACATGGTCTAGAAAAGAAATATCAACCAATTCGCAAGCGGATTTCAGTTTTTTTGTCAGATTAATATCTTCACTGCTCGGTTTTATATTTCCCGAAGGATGATTATGGCAAACAATAATCCCGCTTGCCGTTTTTTCAATGGCTGCTTTTAAAATAATTTTGATATCGGTAACCGTTCCGGAAACACCGCCGGCACTAATTTTTTTCAATTCGATAATTTTATTGGCTCGGTTTAAAATCATTAGCCAAAATTCTTCATACGGTAAATCGCCTAATTTCTGACCGAAAATTTCAAAAATATCTTTACTGCTCTTAATTTGCTTTCGTTCAATAACTTCCGAAATATTTCTGCGCTTTCCGAGTTCCAATGCCGCAACAATTGAGATGGCTTTTGCTTCACCGATGCCTTTATATTTTTGTAAATCGGAGATGCTGAGTTTTGCTGTTTCGTTGAGATTATTTTGATTATCCGATAACATACGTTTAGCAAGTTCAACGGCAGATTCGTTTCTGTTTCCCGAACTGATTAATATCGCAATAAGCTCGGCATCCGATAAGGTTTCAATCCCTTTCGTCAGCAATTTTTCTCGCGGACGGTCATCGGCAGCCCAATTTTTTATGCTTTTTCGTGTGCTTTCTTTCATTATCGGAATTCTTCAATGCAAAGATATTATTTATCGGATAAATTTAATAACCAAAGACTTGTTCCGTCACTTTTATCCGGATCTGAAGAAACGGATTCAAAAGCTAATTTAGTGCCGTCGGGCGATATTGAAGGTGCACCGTCGTAGCCGTCATAATTTGTTAATCGAATCGGATTTCCGCCCGATAGGAGAACTTTATAAATATTGGCAAGTTTTACATCATCATTTTCCGAACTGAAAATAATGTATTGACCGTCGTGCGAGAAAACAGCATCGGTTTTGTTGCCGCTGAAATCGGTAATTTTGGTTTTGCCGGAACCGTCGGTATTCATCACCCAAATATCCCATTGATTATTTGCTTCTTTTTGATATAAAATTTTATCACCTTTCGGCGACCAATTCGGTTGTTTACAATCTTCTCCCGAAGCTGTTAAATGAATGTAAGCCGATGTGCCGTTAAGTTTGTATTTTGTGATAATACCGTTTTTTTCTTCATCAAGTTTATGATTTTCAAAAACCAGCCAATTTCCGTCAGGAGAGAAAGTCGGTTCGTAGCCGACACTGTCGGTTCTGTTTGTGATACGAATTTCACTACCGCTTGTTCCGTTTTCTGAAATATAATAAATTTCATCATGCGGTTCTCTGTCGGAAGAAAATATAATTGCCTTTAAAGAATCATTCCAACATTCACCGGGTAAATTTACATTGCTGCTGCCGTCAGTTATCAGAGGTTTTTAATCTTTTGTTTCAAGGTTATAAATGTATAAATCCGAAGGCGGTTTGTTATATCCTTTTTTAAAATTGGTGAAAACAATTGATTTTCCGTCAGGTGAAAATGCGGGATTTTGAATACTGCCGGCTAAATCAATTTCTAATTTTACGGCATTGTCATTTCTGAGAAGGTCTTCATTATTATTTCTTTTACAAGAAGCAAATAAACTGATTATTGCTGCTGAAAACAAGATTGTTTTTAATGTTTTTTTCATGTGTATATTTTTTTAATTTTTAAAGGTCACATAGCCTGCCTGCCGGTAGGCAGGGAACACACCCGCATGCCTGATTATTTTTATTCTGCAAAGTTATGTCCGTGCATTAGTCATTCCCTTGGGTGTTAGGCTTTTATTCCGGGTGTTTCATTTTAATTGTGATTTAAGTTTCTGATTAAGTGTATTTTATGAGATATTATTAAGAATACATAAAAATATTTATGGAATTAATAAACATTAAACATCTATATATCAAACAACATAAACAAACAACTAAGCTAAACTTTAAAACTACACAAACCTAAATCAAAAACAAGGAAAACTTTTGAGCTGCTCTTTTACCGGAGCAGTTTTTTTATGTTTTAATTTTCAGTAAAAATATTGTTTGAATGTTTAATTAAAATATAAGAAACCATAAATATAAAAATATTTTCAGAAACAAATTTATGAATTTATAAAATATGAGAATACTTTAATAAAGTCTTGTTGTTTTTCGATATGAACAAGATGACCGGCATTCGGGATTATTTTTATTTCGG
>JAOZQB010000035.1 GCA_029932445.1 Bacteroidales bacterium
TTGCTATTTTTTGTTGTTCGGGGAGTGGGGGGAGAAGAAAAGGATATTTACAAATAAAAGGCCAGTCTGCTCTTGGCATTTTTGTTCCACTTGAAATATTTGTCGTTTGAATAAACCTGTGGTGTTGAATAAAAAAAAACAAAAAACCGTTTAACATTTTATCTCTTTTTCCATTTAAAACCCAAATTTCACTTGAGCAAACACCCTCAAATTTAGCAAACCAAAATTTTTTAAGGTATGGGCGCAATTTTCCAAATAATACCTGCCCTTCACAAAACTTGTTTTTAATTCTTTTTTGTTGATTAGAATTGACATATCCATTTATAGTTCCAGTTTTTTGATTTATGTGTTCTAACTCTATACAGGGTAGTTCTACTTTCTCTATTTTTGGATTAAACTTTTCTTTTGAACGTTCTACAAATTCACAAAACTCAGAGAAAACCCAGCCTTTCGGAACAATGCCTTTGTTGATGTTGTTTATATGTTGTTTTAGATTTTGGTTCATTTTTGTTTTTATATTCTGCCGGCTATACCTAATTTTATATTGCTTTTTTACCGTTAAAAATCTCAATAAGAAATCTATATTGCAAGTTTGAGGGCTAAACTCGTTATATAAAATTATCAGTCTGTTAACTTAATCCTAATTCTTTTAAATAATCTGCCATTTGTTTTTCTACTTCCGATAATTCAGATTTTATATTAATTATTTTTTCAGCAACTGTTTCCATATCAACCGGTTCTTCTTCCTCAAATGTGTCCACATATCTGGGAATGTTCAGGTTAAAATCGTTTTCCTCAATTTCTTCAAATTTTGCTACATAAGAGAATTTCTCTTTGGTTTCATATGCATTATAGGCATCAACTATGCGTTGCAAATCTTCTTCACGCATTTTGTTTTGGTTTTTGCCTTTTTCATAAAAACCTTCGGCACTTGCATCAATAAATAAAATGTCTTTATGTTTTCTGTTTTTCTTAAACACTAAAACAGTTGCAGGTATGCCTGTGCCGAAAAACAGTTTTTCGGGCAAACCGATAACAGCATCTAATAAATTCATTTCAATAATTTGCTTGCGTATCTTTCCTTCGGATGAACCTCTGAACAAAACACCGTGCGGTAACACGATTCCCATACGACCCTCTTCCGATAAAGAGTAAAGCATATGCTGAACGAAAGCAAAATCTCCTTTGCTTGTCGGAGGTACGCCCCACTCAAAGCGTCTGTAAGGATCCATACCCGGTTCCAATTTGAATTTGGTGTCGGTATTACTGTCTCCGGCAAAACCCATTGCCCATTTATCCAAAGAAAACGGAGGATTTGCAACAACAACTTGAAACTTCATTAATTTATCATTCTCTAAATGCTTGGGATTTGCTAATGTATCACCCCATTCTATTTTGGCATCATCTATGCCGTGCAGGAACATGTTCATTCGGCATAATGAATGAGTTTGCCCGTTGCGTTCTTGTCCGTAAATTTGAGCTTTTTTACCTGTGATTTTATTAAATGCTCGTATCAATAAAGACCCGGAACCGCATGTCGGATCGTAAATTCTGTCGTTTTGTTCGGGCTTAACCAAACGTGAAAGTAATTCTGACACTTCGCTCGGCGTAAAAAACTCACCGCCTTTCTTTCCGGCATCAGAAGCAAAACGAGAAATCAAGTATTCATAAGAATTTCCTATAACATCTTCTTCCGGAATATTTGAAGGTCGTAAATCAACTTTACAGAAATCTTCGAGCAAAGTCCGTAACATAGCATTTCGCTCTTTGGTTGCTCCGAGATTGACTTCCGAATTAAAATCTATATTTCGAAAAACACCTCTTAACTTTCCTTTATTGTCTTCCTCTATATTTTCAAGTGCTTTATTTATAATTTCCCCGACATCGGAAGCATTTCGTTTGCCGTACAAATAATCAAAAGATGATTTTTTATCCAATACAAATCGGTCTCTTGACAATGCACGTTTTATTCGGCCTTCATCACCCTTATATTTTACATGAAACTCATCATAATGTTCTTTGTAAGTATCACTCAAATACTTTACAAAAAGCATAACAAGAATATAATCTTTATATATCGATGAATCAATTTTACCTCTGAACGTGTCGCATGCTTGCCAAAGGATATTGTTTATTTGTGCTTGCGTTAATTTGTCTGCCATTGATATTACTTATAATTTGTTATCAAAAATAGAAACTTAAACGGAAAAATCAGGAAATACACAAAAAATAAATTTTCTTTTTCTGCAGACGATGCATCTGCAGAGATAATAAAAACGGGGAATTAACCCGAATGATTCAGGCAAAGAAAAAATGTATGAATTATTCAACTTAGGTCCGGCAGACTTATCTTTCAAGAAACTCTACTCGACATAATCCATCTTCCTGACAAGGATATAATAATCATTCTCAACGGCAAGATATCCTTGCTCATAGCAATAGTAATAAGTTTTGCCTGTTTTGGTAGTGTATGTATTAGTATAGTAATTGAAATTAAATCCTTTCTCCGTAATTTTATTTTTATGAACATTTGCTTTACCCTCAGGATTTAATTCGGCCAGGATGCGACGATTTTTGCGCAAAATATTATTGACATTTCGAACATAGTTGTTTGAATCACGATTCTGCAAATTATGATATTGGTTTCGACAATAATCGGAACAGAATTTTTTATCTGTTCTTCCTTTGATTTCTTCTCCGCAATTTAAACATGTTTTCACGAATACAATTTTTAACGAAATTATAAAAAAAAATGTTTAAAACAAATTTTCAAACTATTTAATTGATATTCCGATGATTACAAGGTTAAGGACTTAGGTTTGTCCGTTTTTAAACGACTACAAACGAATATTAAACGAACGTAAATATTTAATAAGCGAATCATCTTTCAATATCTCTTCATATTTGCATTAACAAAACGATTAAACAATCACAAAATAAATTATTAATTTTTAAAAATTTACAATTATGAACAATTTAAGAAACAAAGTACAGTTAATCGGAAGATTAGGAAAAGACGTTGAAATGAAAAAACTTAAGGGCGACAGAACATTGGCTAAGGTTTCATTGGCAACTTCTGAAATTTATAAAAATTCCGAGGGTAAAAAAGTTGAAAACACACAATGGCATAATCTTACGTTTTGGGGAAAAACTGCCGAAAACGCAGGAAATATCCTTAAAAAAGGTTCTGAAATAGCTGTTGACGGTCGTCTTAATTATTCCGATTACGAAGATAAGGAAGGGAATAAGAAGTATTTCACGGAAATTATTGTTAACGGATTTATTAAATTAGATCCTAAAAATAAATAATTAAACAGATTCGATAAAACAAAAAAGAGCTGAGAAAAAATCTCAGCTCTTTTTTTGTGGAGCATATCGGACTTGAACCGATGACTTCCACACTGCCAGTGTGACACTCTAGCCAACTGAGTTAATGCCCCTTTTATTCTGCAAAAATACATATTTCTTTCAAATTTCATAATTTTTTAAAAAAACTTTTCTTTTTGTGAACCCTCCACCGGCAAACGGATTTTAACGGTTTATAACTTACTTTTAAGTTATAAAATGTATATTTTAGTTGCATAATTGAAATAATAGTTGTAAATTTGCGTTATACAAATAAACAAAGCAGAAAATTATGGAACAATTAACAAAAAGAGAAGAAGAAATAATGCGAATTTTTTGGGAAATCAAAAAAGGATTTGTGAAAGATGTCATTGAAAAATTACCGGACAATTCGCCTTATAACACCATTTCTTCAATTGTAAGAATTCTCGAAAAAAAAGGGTTTTTAAAATACAAACAATACGGAAATACCTATGAATACAGCCCTAAAATCTCCAAAAAAAGATACCGTAAGTATATCTTTAAAAATGTATTGGAAGATTATTTCGACAATTCATATAAAAACATTGTATCCTATATGGTAAAAGAAAACAAATTGGATGAAAAAGATATTGAAGAAATGATGAAAATAATTGAAGAAAGCGAAAAAAAATGAACATAAATTTAATCATATATTTGCTTGAAGTTTCTGTTTTAACAAGTATTTTTTACCTGTTTTACAGATATTTATATTTTAAATTAGCATATTTTACTTGGAGCAGATATTATTTGAATTTTATTATATTATTAAGCTTACTCATTCCCGTTCTGCCCGGAGTCTTCAATTATGAACTGTTAAACACGAACATTGTTCAAATTTATAATAATTCAAATTTGGGCAACATCAACGGTCTGATAAACAGCAATAACCATTTTGCAAATGACAATAATTCCGTTTTCAACCCGGCTTTTTTCGTTAAACTATTTCTGATTATCTGGATTTCAGGTATTGTAAGATATGTTTTTGTTCTGCTGAAACATGTTTTTTCTCTCAGAAAACTCATTAAATACGGCATAAAATTTAAGGAGAACAATATCATATATGTAAAAACGGACTTTCCGGGAAGTATCTTTTCATTTTTAAATTTCATTTTTACAAACAAGCAGTTTGATCAACTTTCCGAAAAAGAACAAGCGCAAATTATAAATCACGAAAAAATTCATGTGCGACAATTTCATTCGATTGATAATTTGATTTTTGAATTATTCAGAGCCGTATTTTGGTTTAATCCGGTGTCAAAACTCATTGCTGCCGACATTAAAATTATTCATGAATTTATTGTCGATAATGTGTTGACACAAAACAAGAACAAAACTGATTATTCCAAGTTAATACTGAAATTGTCATCTCAGTCCGGCAATTTAATGACGGTAAGTCATTTTTCAAAAGAAGAAATTAAAAACAGAATACAGATTATAAGTTATCCCGAAAAAGAAAAAATCAGAAAACGACGCTTTAAAATTTCAATACCGGTACTTATTTTAACGATTTTTGCTTCTTGGTTTATTATGTCATCAACCAACAATTATTTTAAAATACAAACAGATGAAAAAAAAGTTTTTCATAAACCGTTTGATAAAAAAAGTTATAAAATAATCAGTCCGTATTTTGAAAATAAAAAAATTAACACGGTTACTGTTTCACATAAAGAAACAAGCTATGAACTTAAAAGTTTTTCAAATATTTATGCAATTGACGACGGAATAATATCAAATATAAAAACAAAAGATATTTTCGGATTAAAAGAAATTACAATTTTTGAAAATTTAAATGCCGGATTCAATACGGAATATTCCGGTTTATGTCAATCTTTTGTTCAACCGGGAGACAGCGTAAAAAGAGGTAGCGTCATAGGCAAAAGCGGTGATATCGGTTTGTATCCGACAGTAAATATTAAATTATTAAAAAACGAGAAAACCTATAATCCCGAAAACTTTTATTAACATGACAAAGAAATTTCAAAATAATAAATTAGAACAAAACCGCGGTTTGCTGTTACAAGTCAGCATTATTATTTCTTTGTTAATTGTGTTGGCTGCTTTTAATTTCAAAAGTAAATCCAAAAGTAAATTTTCGGGAGATTTTGCAGAAATTAATTTACAAATTGACTCAATCGGAATAAAAACAAATGATATAAACAAACCCGTACCGGTTACAACTCATAAAAATGCAGAATTTACCGGCGGAAAAGATGCTTTATTTCAATATATTAAAACAAACCTAAAGTACCCCGAAGCAGCAAAAACAAAACACATTCAAGGCAGAGTTTATGTTAAATTTACTGTTAATCGATACGGAAAGATAAAAAATGTAAAAATTGTCAGAAGTATTCATCCTTTATTAGACAAAGAAGCTTTAAGATTAATAAAAAACATGCCCGATTGGCAACCCGCAAAAACAAAAATCGGAACTTTTGACAGCGAACATGTTTTGCCGGTAATCTTTATGAAAAAAACTTTCACCTTTTAACTTTATTCATTTTACCTTAATAAAATCAAACGTTATGGAAAAGAAAAAATCAAATAAAGCAAATTTAGAAAAAATGAAAACACTGTTTTTCGTTATCAGTTTGGGAATTGTATTTGCATTTATAAATTTTGCATTCAACATCAATTCAAAAACCTCAGAAAACAACACAAAAATTTCGGGAATACCGGTTGAAGGTGACAGAATACCAATTACAAGACCACCGGATGAAAAACCGAAACCGTTGAAACCCGAAGTTAAACATTTTATAACGGAAATTATTAATATTATTCCCGAAAATACTGATATTGATACAAATGAATATTATGTAGCACAATATACAGATGACCCGATTATTTATGATGTTCCGGATGAACCCGATGATGAACTGATTTATAATCCGAGTGTGAAACCGCAATTTCCGGGCGGAATATCAGCATTGCAGCAATTTATTGTTAATCATACCGAATATCCGATACCGGCAAAAGAAAACAATATTCAGGGAACGGTATTTTTAAGATTTGAAGTTACTAAAACAGGAAAAATCGGTAAAATATCCGTATTAAACACAAAAATTGATAGACTTTTACAAAATGAAGCTGTCAAAGTCATTAAATCCTTACCCGAATTTAAACCCGGTTTACAAAACGGAAAACCTGTAAGAGTATGGTATTCGTTACCTGTTTCATTCAAATTAAACTAAAATGAAAATTAGTTTGCATAAAAAATAAAATAACATTAACTTTATCGGCTCAAATGTTAATGTTTGAAACATTATTTAACATTTAAAAACAGAACAATGGAAATTAAAAAAAATCCCAAAGCAAATCTTGAGAAATACAAATTGATGTTTTTAGCAATCGGTTTGATAATCAGTATCGGTGTATTAGTTTCAGCTTTTAACTGGTCGTCATCTTCGGCAAAATCCGATTTAAATTTAAATCAAAATATAACAGATGAGGAAATGATGGAAATTACTCGTCAAGATCAAAAAGAACCGCCGCCGCCTCCCAAACAAGAACAACAACAACAACAAACAATTGAGGTTATTAATATCATTGATAATAACGAAGAAATTAACGATGATGTTGAATTAAATCTTGAGTTTGATGAAGAAGAAGATATTAATTTGGAAGACACCCAAGAGGAAGAAGATCAAATTTTTATTTACGTTAAAAACATGCCTGTATTTCCGGGTGGTGTTGTTGCTTTAAAACGCTACATTGCAGAACATGTTGTATATCCTGCAGTTGCACGTGAAAACGGAATAGAAGGAACTGTTTTTTTAAGATTTGAAGTTACTAAAACCGGAAAAGTCGGAAAAGTTGAACTCCAAAAAGGTGTTGATCCTTTACTGGACAATGAAGCAAGTAAAGTGATTAAAACCTTACCCAGATTTAAGCCCGGAGAACAAAACGGTAAAAAAGTAAGTGTTTGGTATTCAATTCCGGTAACATTTAAATTAAATTAAACTTCCTGAAATTATTATATTTAAACAGCCGTATATTCGGCTGTTTTTTATTAATATCTTCTGCATAATATTTTCTCCTGCATTTTAATGATTGAAAAAAAATCACATAATACAAATATTGAATCCGAAACAGCCGTTGTTGTAGGAATTATCACTCAAGAGCAAACAATTGAACAGGTTACCGAATACCTGAATGAATTGGACTTTTTAGCAAGAACTGCCGGAGCAATTGTTAAAAAACAGTTTAAACAAAAACGAAATTTTCCCGATAACAAAACCTTTGTAGGAAGCGGAAAATTTGCTGAAATAAAAGAATATGTTGAAAAAAACGACATTGATACGGTCATTTTTGATGACGAATTAAGTCCTTCACAACTTCGGAACATCGAAGGTGCACTGAAATGTAAGGTTCTGGACAGAACGAATTTAATTTTAGACATTTTCGCAAGCAGAGCACGAACGGCACATGCAAAAACACAAGTGGAACTGGCTCAATACGAGTATCTTATGCCGCGATTAAAAGGTATGTGGACGCATTTAGAACGCCAAAGAGGCGGTATCGGTATGCGCGGACCGGGTGAAAAAGAAATTGAAACGGACAGGCGAATTGTAAAAGATAAAATTGCACTTCTTAAAAAAAAGCTTGAAAAAATCGATAAGCAAAAATCCGTACAACGAAAAAACAGAGGGAAACTTGTAAGAGTTGCTTTAGTCGGTTATACAAATGTCGGAAAATCAACCCTGATGAACCTCATAAGTAAATCAGATATTTTTGCCGAAAATAAATTATTTGCAACTTTAGACACAACGGTTCGCAAAATGGTTATTGAAAATTTGCCCTTTTTATTAGCCGATACCGTCGGGTTCATACGTAAACTGCCGCATCATCTTGTAGAATCATTTAAATCAACGCTCGATGAAGTACGAGAATCAGATTTACTGTTACATATTGTTGATATTTCTCATTCAAATTTTGAAGAACAAATAGAAATTGTAAATCAAACACTTGCAGATATCGGAGCCGGTGATAAAAAAATGATTACCGTTTTTAATAAAATTGATGCTTATCGTTTTATCCGAAAAGATGAAGATGACTTAACACCCGTTAAAAAAGAAAATTATTCCTTGGACGAATTAAAAAAAATGTGGTTTGCAAAAGAGAAAGATTCACTTTTTATTTCTGCAAAGCAAAAACAGAATATTAGTGTTTTGAAATCAAATTTATATAAAGCAGTTGTTAAAATTCATAAAATCAGATATCCTTATAACGATTTTTTATATTAACTTTGAAACTTACTGCAAGCAGCTTTTTTATGAATAAATTATTCACATTTCTTTTCTTACTGATTTCTGTTCCGGTAATTTCGCAAAATAGAATTAATTTAAATTATAAGTTTCAAACCGGAGACAGTTATAATGTTACGACTGACATTTTTTCGCAAAGTACTCAAGAAGTTGCCGGCAGTCCGCAAGAAGTTTCAATCCGACAACAAATAAAATACAATCTTTTATTTTCAAAAAATAATGCTGCTTCTGATTATAATATATCATTAAAATTCATAAAAATTACGAGTTTGGTTAATCAATCAGGATATAAACAATTTTTCAGTTCCGACAGTTCCGATAATAATATTTCAAAATTATTTCATCAGTTTTTATCTGAAACCTTAAATTATCAACTTACCGAAAAAGGGAAATTATCGGCAAAATACACTATTGATTCATTATTCCCTGACTCATCGGAAGCCAAGCAAAAATTTATTTTTTCCGAATCCGTTGAACAAAAAGTATCAAATAATTTGCCTGTCAGCATTGTTTTTCCGGATTCATTAATTTCGGAAAATAATTCTTGGACTGTTCGCGATACCATTAAATCGGGGATATTTAAGTTTTATAATCAAATATATACACTTGATTCTGTTTCTGAAACAGAATATTTCATTTCAAAACATGCTGATTTTTCTTCCGATAAAAATAATTTAATCCCGATGAATAGAGTTTACATTACATATAATGTGAGCGGAAAAATTAATACTGATTATGTTCTGGATAAAAATACTTGTGTTATAAAAAAAGGACAAATAAACCAAACCGGAAAAGGACCCGTAAATATGAAATATACTGAAAATTCCGATCCGGCATATACCTGGAAAATGGAAATAAATAATATTATTAAATTTACTTCCGAAAAACAAAAAACCGACTAAAAAAAATCTGATGAATAAATTAAATTTATCCTTACAAGACATCTTCTTTTTTTTGATTTTAATTGTTTTAACAATCGCATTTTACAATATTCTCAAACCATTTATCGGAGATGCATTTCTTGCTCTTATTTTAGTAATTCTTTTTAAAAGACCGTTTCGATGGTTTCGTAAAAAATTTAAAGATAATACAAAACGAGCTGCCGGTGTTACAACGGTTTTGATTGTTGTTGTAATTGTTATCCCGCTTATGTTTGTCGGTCTCGTAATTGCTAATGAAGCCGGTGAAAACTACACAAAAATTAAAGAACAATGGCCGGATATTAAAAAAGAACTTACGGAAAATAAATTAAAAGCACATTTTGAAAATGTTCCTGTTCTCAATAAATATGTTGAAAAAATAAAACTTGAAAACATCGAAAAAAAACTTGACGACTTTGTGGGTACTGCAACCGAATGGACAATTTCTCTTTTACAAAGCACATTTACCGGCTTAACTTACATGCTTATCCACACATTTATTGTTCTGTTTTTACTGTATTTTATGTTTGCTGACGGCGATTCTCTCCTGAAACGACTTCAATATCTTATTCCGTTAAAAGATACAGACGAAAAAACCTTGATGGACAATATAGAAAAAGTTACTGACGGGATTGTTATCAATTCATTTTTATTAGGGGCTATTGAAGGAACGTACGGTGGTTTATTATTTGCTGCCGTAGGAGTGCCTTCACCTGTTTTTTGGGGGATTCTTATGACATTTCTGTCTATAATTCCGATAGTAGGAACCAACAGTATTATGGTTCCGGCTTGGATTATTTATTTCCTTATCGGAGATTATTCATCGGGGGCAATATTGTTATTTGCCGGAACCGGAGCTGTTTTGATCAATCAAAATTTAATTCGCCCGAGATTGGATGCCAACCGAAGCGGTATGCACACGGCAATGGCTTTGATTGCGAGTTTGGGCGGCTTATTATGGTTGGGTATAATCGGTTTTCTTGCCGGTCCGCTTTTAACGGCATTATTTATTGTGATGTGGGATCTTTACGGAAAAAAATACAATAAACAATTGGTGGTAATGAATAAAGGCGATGAAGAATCCGATTAAGAAACAAAATAAGTTTGAATTAAAAATTCGGCATCATCACCGATATTTACGGAAATAATTTCTGCTCCGTTTATATCAATTTCAAAATAAGCATAATTTTGTGATAAATCACCGATTTCCTCAATTTCAAAAATGTCTTTATCGTGCAAATTTCTGCTTCTGATACCGATATCTGCCTTGTATTTCATATTATTATTAGGAATTGCAGCATTTCTGATAATATAATCAAATAATTTATTTTTTTTGTTGAACGGTATTTTCTCGTAATCCGTAATTTCTTTTATCACAAAATTATTATTACTGATTGAGTATAAAGCATATAAAATTGCAACAAAATTCAATTTCCGAACAATTTGCCTTTCCTGGTCATCGGCAAAACCGCCTGATTCTATTAGGATTGTGCTTGTTCCTTTTTTTTGGATATTATCGCCGAATGCCGTCGGCATAAAATCATCCGAATAACGTCCGATTTGATTCGGAATAAAATTTTGCAAAACATCATTCATTTCGGCAATCAGTTGCATTGATTTTTTTCTGCTTTCATTAATTGTTTTTTCATTATCAAAAGCCGGTGTTAAAAAAGATAAAGTTGCAGGGTATTTTGTATTTCCGGCTGAATACCAAACATCTTGATCGTGAAGATTAAAACCGAAATCAGGATTTACGGCATCTCTGTATTTCATTAATAATTTTGCTTCGGGACTTTCAAGTCGAAGCGCATCTCTGTTAATATCAATATCTTGTGCATTGCGTCTTTGAAATCGTTTTGCTCCGTCAGGGTTCAGCATCGGAATAAAATATAAGGTGCAATTTTTCAAAATCAATTCTGCCTCATCTTTTAAATCTCCGGGATGTTCAAAAAAGTTAAAGATGTCAAACAATGCTTGTGTTGCAGTAGGTTCATCTCCGTGCATTTGAGACCAAAGCATCACTTTAATTTTTCCGGTTCCGGCTTTTAACAAATAAATTTCTCTGCCTTCAAATGATTTTCCGATTTCGGAAATTTTAAAAACACCGGAATTTCGGTTCTTAATCAAAGACAAAATATCATTATGCTTAATCCTTCGATGTGAAAGTTTTTGCTCTTTGTAGGTTTCGTATGTTTTATAAAGCTGATTTGCAAACATTTTTTTTTGCATTTAAATTATTGAGTCCGGTCTAAAAAGGTACAAAGCATCTGATTTTGAAAAATAATTGAAACTTATTTAATTTATAATCAGTTTATTAATAAAGATGCTATGCACCTATTCTCGCAAAATTGACTTTTTTAACTACACTCATTATTTTATATCCGCATCCTTTTGGAGCCCTAACTCATTTAATATCAATCTCCTTAAAGAGCATGACAAAATATTGTTTTTTAGACAGAGTTATTTTTATTTAACTCCTCCGGAGTTTTACGGATTATATTTTGCTCCTTCTAAAATTTTTCGGGCATCCTGTTCGTCCATTAAATTTTTCAAAGACAAATTTTTATTATTATCCATATATTTTTCAACGATTTTATACCCGATAAAACATCCTGCTCGCGGTGCGGAAACATCCGTAAATGCCGAAGTGTACGGTCCGTCACCGGTCATTTTTCGAATTTCGTTTTTGTCCGAAGAAAAAAGCAATTTTTGTTCTGCTATATAGGACCAAGTTTTATTCTCATATTTTTCAGCCCAAGTCATTTGTCTTGCCGTATATCGCCATTTTAAAGTATCGGAAACTTCCGGCAACATACAATTCAAATAATATTGAATTTTGCCTTCGTAAATCATTTTTTTCAACATATTATCTCCGTCTTCTTCATAAGGGTAATCAGCAACGGCAATGGCACGCATAATATCAACGGGTATCATTTCCTTAATCATACGTCGTTTTTGATACATGCTCCAACCCACTCTGTCATACAAATAAAAATACTTTTTACCGAGATATTTATCAAGAGCCAAACCGACTGTCCCTTTAAGCGTAACAACAGAATAACCTAAAGATGAGAAAAACGTATAAATTTCAGGAACGGTGTCTTCCGGAAAATAATATTTATAATGTCGAAATGCTTTTTGAATTTCCGGAACCTGTTGATTGTCAAAATCAGTAAACGTACTGTCCAAAATATGAGGAATATTTTCTGTTTTCCAATATCTTACAAACATATCCAAATTCTCGGGATAGGTTTTATCTTCCGAGGAACCTATTTCAGTTATCTGATAATTAAAGAGTTTGAAGAATTCACCGTATTTTTGCCTGTAGAGATTAACATAATAATCGGCACTGTCAATATTAAATTTAAATAAATCTTTTTCGAAATGCTTGGTTTTAATTTCAACTTTAACAGCCGATACATCAACATCAAATTTACTGTTACTTTTGCAAGCAAACAGGAATAAAATCGGAATAATAATTAATAGTTGTTTTTTCATATTTATATTAATTTCCCTCGCCTTTTAAGGCGGGGTTGATTGATAAAAATTAAAATATTAGCAGTCCTTTAGGACTTTTGCCTGTCAGAAGTTTCAAAATTAAAATTTTTAATAAATTCACTGTATTCTTCTTGAAATGTTT
The DNA here is from genome assembly GCA_029932445.1 of Bacteroidales bacterium. GTDB lineage: Bacteria > Bacteroidota > Bacteroidia > Bacteroidales > JAADGE01 > JAADGE01. Next base: position 13,188 of record JAOZQB010000035.1, read on the forward strand.
TTTTCTTGTGATGAATTTCTTGGTTCAGAATATATTTTCTTACTCTGTCAAGTTGAGATTCGCTGACAGAAACAGCAAAATATTCATCTTGCCATTCAAATTTATGTTTCATTAAACCTTTTTTATTTATCCAAAAAGAACTTTCGCCTTTAAGCAGTTGAACAATTGTTGCAATATTTTGATCACTATTTATCCGTAATAAACAATGAATATGATCATTATATCCGTCAATTATATCAAGTTGAATGTTTTTTATTTTGGCATTTTCTGCAATGTGGTCAAATACAGTTTGTCTGATATTATCATTTAAAAATGGTTTTCGGCTTTTTGTTGACCAAACTAAATGAACCCAAATTCTGATATACGGCATATTGTTAATTTTCAAAAGGGCTAAAGCCCTGCATTTTATTTTTAATCCGTTTACTCCGCCCTTAAGGGCGGAGTAAACAACAAAAATAATCAATCTTTCTTACTTTATAAAATCTAAATTTCTTTTTAATCCGGTAAATTTAGTTCTTTTAACGGCTGATTTTTTAAATAATTTTCTGAAAACATCTTCAGTAATGTCAGCCCATTCGTCTTTTGACATTTCGAGGAAATCGGGATGCGGTAAAAATCGTTCTTCATTGTGAAACAACGGTTTGCTGTTATAGGGACAAACATCTTGGCAAATATCACATCCGAAAACACGGTTTTGAAAATTGTCTTTTAAGTCTTCGGGTAAATTATCTTTAAATTCAATCGTAAGATAAGAAATACATTTTCGGGCATCTACGACATACGGTTCTGTAATGGCTTGTGTCGGACAGGCATCGATGCAACGTGTGCAAGTTCCGCAATAGGAATTCATCGGTGTGTCATAATCCAAAGCAAGGTCAACGATAAGTTCGCCGATAAAGAAAAAAGAGCCCTGTTTTGTTAACATATTCGAATGTTTTCCGCGCCAAGCAATGCCGGAAAGTTCCGCCCATTTTTTATCTGAAACCGGAGCACTGTCCGTAAATACTCTGCCCTCTACTTCCCCTATTTCAGTTTTAATAAAGTACATCAATTCTCGCATTTTATCTTTCAACACAAAATGATAATCTTCGCCGTATGCATATTTTGAAATAATAGGCGCATCCTTATGTTTTTGCAGTTCTTTCGGATAATAATTGAACAATAATGAAATAACGGATTTCGCATCGGGAACAAGAAGTTGCGGATTTAATCGTTTGTCGAAATGATTTTCCATATAGCTCATTTCGCCGTTAAAATGATTTTTCAACCATGTTTCCAAATGACCGACTTCTTCTTCCAAAAAACGTGCTTTTGAAATACCGCAAGCAAAAAAGCCGAGACGTTTTGCCTCAGCTTTAATTAGTTGCGTATATTTTTCGGATTTTAAATTCAAACTGTTTTTTATTCAATTTTACAAAAATCCTAACTCTAACATCGCTTGTTCCGACATCATTGATTTTTCCCAGGGCGGATCAAATGTTAAATTAACATTTACTTTATTGGTTCCCGGCAAATCTGCAATTCTGTCACGAACTTCCTGAACTAAACTGTCGGCAACCGGACAATTAGGTGCTGTTAAAGTCATTGTAATTTCCACATTATTATAATCATCAATATCCACATCGTAAATTAATCCCAAATCATAAATATTTACGGGAATTTCAGGATCATATACGGTATGCATAGCATCGTAAATTTTTTTTTCTAATTGCAATATATCTTCTTCCATAATCTTTTATTATTAAAACGGATCTGCCGTAACTTGAAACGTAAAATCAATTTTAATATCTACACTTTGTGTTAATGTTTCTTTTGTTACAACTTTTGTTCGCAATTTATATTTATCTTTTTTTACATATTTATCCAAAGCTGAATTTGTCGTTTCTAATTCAATACTTTTCGCATTACTTTGAACATCGTCATTCCATGCTAATTTCATTTCGTCTTCTCCGTCGGCAGAAATATAAATTTCAATTGATTTTAAAAATGAAAACGTTTTATCACTCGGAGACGTTATTGTTAATTCTAATTTTTTTAAAATAATTTCTTTTACAAGTTCAACTTTTGTATCGTTTTGCGCAAATTCATTTTCGGAATTTGTTGTTACATCGGGAGTCGGCAATTCAACAGGTAACTGAAAGGGTAAAATATTCGCATCAACTGTTGTTGTTGTGCTGTCGGAAATATCAAATGTTAAAAGTTTTTTACATGAGATTGTTAAAACAATTCCGATTAATAATACTGATAAGATTACTTTTGTTTTCATTATTGTAAATTTTAGAGATTATAAAAAATATTAATTTGATAAAAATAATGTTTTAAAATTTTTTTAATGTTAAAAAAGTGGTTATTTTTCATATTTTGCTTTAAATGCTTGTGCATAAGCATTTATATTTTTAATCATTGAAACCAATCCGTTGGCACGTGTCGGCGATAAATTTTCTTTTAAACCGATTTTATCAAGAAAAAACAAATCGGTTTGGAGAATTTCGTCGGGTGTTTTTCCGAAAAAAACTCTGATTAATAATGCTATAATTCCTTTTGTAATAATGGCATCACTGTCTGCCGTGAAATAAATTTTCCCTTCTTTATATTCGGCATCTAACCAAACCCGTGATTGACAACCTTGAATTAAATTAGATTGGGTTTTATTTTTATCGTCATAAGGCTCCAGCGTATTTCCGATTTCAATTAAATATTCATATCGGTCCATCCAATCATCGAAAACGGAAAATTCTTCAACTATTTCATTTTGTATGTCTGTTGTTGTCATTCTTTTATTATTTATGATAACATTTTTTGTGCTTTTAATATTCCTTCGCGGAGTTTATCAACTTCTTCTTTGGTGTTATAAACGGCAAAACTTGCCCTTACGGTTCCGGTTATACCGAAATGTTTCATTGTCGGCTCGGCACAATGCGTTCCGGTTCTTACGGCAATTCCCAATTTATCCAAAATCATTCCGGTATCGTAATGGTGAATACCGTTCAGAAGAAATGAAATTGCCGAGGTTTTATGCTCAGATTTTCCGAAAATTGTTAATCCGTTTATTGAAGACAGCTTTTCTTCCGCATATTTCAATAAGTCTGTTTCATACTTTTCAATATTTTCAATACCGACAGAGTTGATAAAATTAATTGCTTCACCCAAACTTATTGCAGCAACATAACTTGATGTTCCGGCTTCAAATTTTAAGGGCAAATCGGCATATTCCGTATGTTCAAAACTAACAGATTTTATCATGTCACCTCCGCCTTGATACGGCGGCATTTCTTCGAGCAGTTCTTTTTTTCCGTACAAGACACCGATACCGTTTTCAGCATACATTTTATGTCCGGAAAAAGCATAAAAATCACAGTCAAATTCCTGAACATCAACCTTTTTATGCTGAATTGCCTGAGCTCCGTCAATTAAAACTTTTGCACCTGTTTTATGTGCTTCATCAATTATTTTTTGTATCGGATTAATAATTCCGACAGAATTTGTAACATGAGCAACAGCAACCAGTTTGGTATTCTTGTTCAATAACTTTTTATATTCATCAAGTTGTAATTCCCCGTTTTCATCAACCGGAATAACTTTTAATACGGCATTTTTACGTTTACATAACATTTGCCACGGCACAATGTTTGAATGATGCTCGGTTTCAGCAACAATGATTTCATCATTTTCATGAATAAACTTTTCACCGAAAGAAAATGCAACAAGATTAATCGCTTCCGTGGTTCCTTTGGTAAAAATAATTTCTTGTGTTGAAGTTGCATTTATAAATTTTCGAATTGTTTCACGAGCTTGTTCGTAGAATTCGGTTGATTTATTACTTAAATAATGCACACCCCTGTGTATGTTTGAATTATATTCGGAATACATGTTCCCGATAATCTCAATAACTTGCTTCGGTTTTTGTGTTGTTGCTCCGTTATCCAGATATATTAAATCTTTACCGTTTACTTTTTGTGAAAGTATCGGAAAATTATTTCGTATTTTGTCAATTTCAAACATAATTTTTGTTTAGCAACTCGGACAAACTTTTATATTACACAAACTTTCCGGATGTTGTCCTTTTAACCGTTTATTTATCAGAAAATTCACATAATTTCTGTATGAACCTTCCGAAATATGTGTCGTAACATCTTTTAAAAATGCATTCATCAACATTGTTTTGGCTTTCTTCTCGGAAATGCCTCGTGTTTTCATATAAAATAAAGCTTCTTTATCCAATTGTCCGGTTGTTGAACCGTGCGAACACGCCACATCATCGGCATAAATTTCCAGTTGCGGTCTGCTGTGTGCCCTTGCATAATCCGTTAATAATAAATTTTGATTGGATTGTGCCGAATCCGTTTTTTGAGCATCACGAGCCACAAAAACTTTTCCGGTAAAAACCGAAACGGCTTTATTATCAATAAGCCCTTTAAAAAGTTGGTTGCTTCTGCAATTCGGTTTTGAATGTGAAATATTGATGAAATTATGAACTTGTTGTTCTTTATCCGGCATATAAATTCCTTTCAGATCAATTTCTGCATGTTCTCCGAAAAAATCTGCATGAAAATTATTCCTGACAACCGAGCCGCAAAACGTTATTACATTCGATTTAAAAGAACTTCCTTTTTCAGAATTAATGTTTATCCTGTTCACATGTGCCGCCGTATTCCCCTCTCCTTCAAATAAATAATACTCCGCTTGTGCATCATCATCAAGACAAATATCGGTTACGGTATTATTAAAAGAAAAGTCCGACGACAGGGAATGAAAGGTATGAATAACTTTAAAAGATGTATTCTTTCCGGCAATTATTAAATTCCTGTTTTGAGAAAATATATTTCCGTTATCGCTTTGAATAAAGTGCAGAATGTAAATCGGTTTTTCAAGCTTAACATTATCGGGAACATATATAAAAGCGCCGTCTTTTACATAAGCATCATTTAAAACAGAAAAATAATCCGAATTTTTATTCTTTGTCTTTCTTAAGTATTTTTCAACAATTTCTTTCTGTTTTTTTTCGGCATTTTTTAATGATCCGATAAAAATTTCATCCGTTTTTTTTTC
>JAOZQB010000203.1 GCA_029932445.1 Bacteroidales bacterium
AGAAATTCAAAAAGTGCAGATTTGTTCTTTACGGTTTCATTAATTTTTTTTTGAATTTCGGAAGCAGATAACAGATATAAATCATTAACTGTTTTTTTAAGGAGTTCTTCTTCAGGGTATTTGTAGAAATTAACAGCTGCTTTATTGGCTTTTATTATTTGTTTTGTTTCAACATCAATTTGCATCATTACGGCATGGTTATTATCAAAATAACTGTTAAATCGATTATCCTTGGTTTCAGAGTTTAGTTTCTCTCGAAGACGTTTATTTTCTTTTTCTAATTCTTTGTATGTTGGTTTATTCGACATTATAATCGATAGGATTCAGTGTTAAAAAAAACGTATAAATTTTACGTTGACGTAAATTTATATTTTTTTTTTAAATATTTTCCAAATAATTAAAAAAATATAAATGTGAATAACAAAAAAAACTCCTTCAAAGAAGGAGTTTTTGTGCCCGGAACAGGGGTCGAACCTGCATGTCCTTGCGGACACATGAACCTGAATCATGCGCGTCTGCCAATTCCGCCATCCGGGCAATATCTTGAGGAGTGCAAAAGTATAAAAAACTTTAATTCAGCAAATGTTTTTTCCAAAAGTTAAGCATCATTGTGTAAAGATGGTAGCGTGTATTGCCTCCGTATATGCTGTGATTTCTGTTTGTGTAATAGAATTCGTTAAATTGCTTATTTGCCTGAACAAGTGCTTCCGAAAATTCGGCAGAATTTTGCCAATGAACATTATCGTCACCGGTTCCGTGAACCAACAGGAAATCACCTTTTAGTTTATCGGCAAAATTTATAGGTGAATTGTCATCATATCCGTTCGGATTTTCTTGCGGTGTTCGCATAAATCGTTCGGTGTAGATATTATCATAGTAACGCCAATTTGTTACAGGTGCAACGGCAATCCCGGTTGAAAAATAATCGGCTCCTTTGGTCATGCAAAGCGAGGTCATAAATCCGCCGTAACTCCAACCCCAAATCCCGATTTTTTCCGGATTTACATAATCTTGATTTTGCAACCATTTTGCAGTTTCAATTAAATCAATTGTTTCATATTTACCCAGTTCTAAATAAGTTAATTTACGAAAATCTTCACCTCTTGCTCCGGTACCGCGCGAATCAACACAAACCATAACGATGCCTTGTTGTGCCAATAGATTATCCCAACCGAAATCCCAATGATTTAAAACTTCTTGAGAGCCGGGTCCGCTGTATTGTGTGATAACGACAGGATATTTTTTTGTATTATCAAAATCAGGCGGTTTTATCATCCAAGCATTCAGCTCAATACCTTCCGATGTTTTAAAAGAGAAAAATTCTTTATTGACACCTCCGTATTCATTCACAAGTTTTTTCACACGTTTATTTTCTTCCAAAATTCTGATTAGATCCCCTTTAGTATTATGCAAAGTAACGTAATTCGGGGTTTCGGAGTTTGAAAAATAATTAATGTAATAGTTAAAGTTTTTACTGAATTCAGCTTTGTTTGTTCCTAATTGTTCGGAGAGTTTAATTTTTTTTGTTCCCTTAATATTTACCTTGTAAACAGCTCTGTTAACAGGCGATTCTTCAGCCGATTGAAAATAGAATAATTTTCGATTTTTGTCATAACCGTAAAAATCCGTAACATCCCATTTCCCGGAAGTTAATTGTTTGACTTCTTTACCGTTCATGTCATGAAGATACAAATGGCGGTATCCGTCTCTTTCACTTGTCATTACAAAATGTTTGCCGTCATCAAGAAAACGTAAATTATCAAAATCAGCTTCATCAATATAGTATTTATTGGTTTCTGTATAAACAACATTCGTGTTTCCGTTATTCGGGTCGGCAAAAAGCAGTTCAAATTTATTTTGAAGACGGTTTAGTCGAAAAATTGCGAACGTATTAACATCTTTTGTCCAACGAATTCGCGGGATGTAAATGTCGGTTTCTTTACCTATGTCTGCATCTATTGTTTTTTGTGTTTCAATATTATAAATGTGAATACTTACCACTGAATTAGATTCACCGGCTTTCGGATATTTAAAGCTTCGGCATTCGGGATACAATTTATTTTTTATCAGTTCGGGATGACTTCCTGCAAACATGGTCATTCCGAACATTTTTACTTTTGATTCGTTAAATTTAATGTAGGCAATTGTTTTCCCGTCGGGCGACCATTCATAAGCTTTATTAAATTCAAATTCTTCTTCATAAACCCAATCAGGAATTCCGTTTATTATTTTATTATGTTCACCGTCAAAAGTTATTTGTGTTTCTTTTCCGGTTTCTAAATTTTTAATGTATAGATTATTTTTTCTGACAAAAGCAATTTTTTTAGAATCAGGCGAAAAACTTGCAATTTGTTGATTGCCGTTTTCCGAAACAGGATTCAATTTTTTTGTTTGAACATCATAAACAAAATATTCAGCCGTAAAGGATCTTCTGTATATTCTTTTATAGTTTGTTTGCAGTAAAATTTTACTTTCATCTGAGTTAAACTCATAGTTTCCGGGATTTATGCCTGCATCAACAGCTTTAAAAATCGTGTCGGTAACTTCACCTGTTTCATAACTGTATTTAACAATGTTTCCGACTCGGTCGCTTGTTGAATAATGAATCCCGTCATTCATTGAACGCACACCATATACGGAATTTGTCCAAAAAGTCCAATTTTTCCATAAATCGTCAACCGTAATTTTTTTAAAAGAATTTTGTTGAGCAAAAATGCTGCTTGTAACCAGAATACTTAGAATTAATAAATTAAATTTTCTATATTTTTTCATACCGGTATAAAATTTGATTAATTTTCAACAAATATAAAGTTTTACGGTTTAAATCATATAAAAATATTATTTTTGAAAAAAATTAAATTATGAGAGATTTTGATTCGGCTTTTTTAAGCTCATTATTGTTGCTTTATGATAGTTTTGAAGATCACGGAATTTCATTGGTATATGTCGGTAAATTTAATCATACGATTACAAAAGTTTTTACGGCTTTAACAAGTGAAGATACCGAGAAATTAAATGAAGCCCCTAAAGTACAACGAACTTTACACCATTCATTAATTGAGATTCTTCAAAATATGACAAAACATTCAAATAATATGTTTCATGATATCAGTTTCGGTAAGGGATTGTTCATGTTAGGCAGAAAAAATGAAGCCTATCATATTATTACTGCAAATGTTGTAAATAATGAACAAGAGGAAAATTTAAGAACTGCTATTGACGATCTTAATGCTTGTACTCCTGAAGAATTAAAAGCGATGTATAAAAAGCAATTGCGCGAAGGGAAAATTTCAGGCAAAGGCGGTGCCGGCTTAGGTTTAATAGATATCACCAGAAAAACCGGAAACCCTTTGGATTATATGTTCTTTCCGGCAGATGATCAAAATAAATATTTTGTGCTTAAAGTTAAGGTGGATTCTCAATTAAAAGAAGAAGAAGCGTAGCTTTAATGAAGCCGGTACAAAAGATATCTTTAAAGGAATACAATACGTTTAACATTGATGTTAATGCATTGTATTCTTTTTTTTGTAAATCGGAGAAGGATTTATTTGAAATTCTTAAGTCTGATTTTGTAAGAGAAAAAAAAATAATAATCTTAGGGGGAGGAAGTAATTTGCTTTTTACCGGAGATGTGGAGGATGTATTAATCTTGATGCGAAATAAAGGAATTGAGATTGTTGAAAAAGATAAAGAAACTGTTTTTGTAAAAGCATCAGCCGGTGAAATTTGGGATGAATTTGTTGATTGGTGTGTTAATAACAGTTACGGCGGAATTGAAAACCTTTCTTTAATTCCCGGAACTGTCGGTGCATCACCCGTACAAAATATTGGTGCTTACGGTGTTGAAGTAAAAGATGTTATTGAAGAACTGGAAGCTGTAAATATAAAAACAGGAGAAAAAAAAGTTTTTAAAAATATCGAATGTAATTTTGCATACCGTAGCAGTATTTTTAAGAATGAATTAAAAAAACAATACATTATTATTAATGTTACGTTTAAATTATCAAAATTATCGAAATTAACATTAGCGTACGGTAATTTACAAAATGAAATAAATAAAAATAATCCTTCGATAAGAGATGTTCGAGAGGCAGTTATCCGAATCCGGGAAAGCAAACTTCCGAATCCCAAACTATTGCCGAATGCAGGAAGTTTTTTCAAAAATCCGATTATCTCAAATCAACAATTTGAAACATTAATTCAAAAATTTCCCGAACTTGTATCGTTTCCTGTCGGTGAAAATAAAATAAAATTAGCTGCCGGACAACTTATCGATTTATGCGGATTTAAAGGGCAAAAAGAAAAGGGTGTCGGTGTTCACGAAAAACAAGCACTTGTTATTGTAAATTACGATAATGCAGACGGAAAAACAATTTTGAAATTCTCCGAAAAGATACAACAATCGGTTTTTGAGAAATTTAATGTAAAAATTGAACGAGAAATAAATGTTTATTCTGCAGAATTTTGAAATAAGTTCTGATATGAATTTTAATTACCAAATTCCGGAATATTAACTAATTGAATATACAATATTTGATACGTGAAATTTTTTATTATGCTTATATTTGACAAGTAATTTTAGTTGAATTGTTATATTTTAAAAACCTTTCTAAATGAAAAGAATCCTTTTTTCTGTCGGTTTATTATTATTTATATCAAATATCATATTCTCCCAAACCGTGAATACGATTGAACCTTTGTGTGATACATGTAATAAGGAGTTGTATATGAGATTTGAAAGCACTTCATTTCTGAAGAATAATGAATATTTCAACAGTTTTACGAAGGGCTTTACCGGAATCGGATTTATAGCTAAACCGACTTTTGAATATTATCTTTCAAATAAAACAAAAATAAATGCAGGGCTGTACCTTTTGAAATATTCAGGAAGAAATAAATTTAAATATATCAGTCCGATTTTTTCAGTAGAATATCAAATAAACAAAAAAATAAGATTGATTATCGGGAGTATTTACGGAAAACTTAATCATCAATTAGAAGAACCGCTTTATCGATATGACAGATCTTATCAGGATAATACGGAAAACGGTGTTCAATTATTATGGAAAACGTCGCGTGTGCAATCAGATTTGTGGATGAATTGGAAAAAGTTTATTTTGCGGAATGATCCTTTTCAAGAAGAAATTACAGGCGG
>JAOZQB010000204.1:0-3663 GCA_029932445.1 Bacteroidales bacterium
TTGCAAGAACTTCAAAAAGACATACAATTTTTAAAAGGCGTCGGTCCGAAACGCTCCGAATTACTGAATAAAGAACTTAGTATTTTTTCAGTAAAAGACTTACTGTATCATTTTCCTTTTCGCTATATCGACAGAACCAAGTTTTATAAAGTATCCGAAATTACTGAAGATTTACCCAATATTCAAGCACGCGGAATTATTTCAAATTTTCAAACCAAGGGTGCAGGAAGAAAAACATATTTAACGGCAGAATTTTCAGACGGTACCGGAACTGTCGAACTTATTTGGTTTAAAGGTGCAAACCGGATTAAAGAAAACTTGATATCAGGGAAAGAATACATTATATTCGGGAAACCTGCTCGCTACGGCAGAAAAATTAATATCGCACATCCTGAAATTGATAAACCTGAAGATACAAATAAAAAAATAAGCTCTTCACTGCAAGCTGTTTATCCTTCCACCGAAAAATTAGCAAAAAATAACCTTACATCGAAAGTTTTCAGAAAAATAATCGGCGGAATAATCGGAAATCTAGCCGGCAAAATTCCCGAAACTCTTCCGGCATATATCGTTAAAAAATATCATCTGTTGTCATTTCACGAAGCCGTTGTAAATATCCATTTCCCGCAAAATTCGGAAATATTAAAACGCGCTTTATATCGATTGAAATTTGAAGAACTGTTTTACATTCAACTGAATATCTTAAAATTAAAATTCGGAAGACGTTTAAAATATAAAGGTTTCATATTCTCAAAAGTCGGAAATTATTTTAATAAATTTTACAAAGAAAAACTGCCTTTTGAATTAACATCGGCACAAAAACGTGTCATTAAAGAAATTCGCAAAGATTTTGCTTCCGGCAAGCAAGCTAACAGACTTCTGCAAGGCGATGTAGGCAGCGGGAAAACATTGGTTGCACTTATGCTTATGCTCATTGCAATTGACAATGGTTTTCAGGCAAGTTTAATGGCTCCTACAGAAATTTTAGCTCAACAACACTTCAAAACAATTTCCGATTTTCTGAAAGGGACAGGTTTAAAAATTGCTCTTTTAACAGGTTCGTCAAAAACAGCGGAACGTCGTATTTTGCACGAAAATTTGCATACCGGAAAAATAAATATTCTCATCGGAACGCACGCATTAATTGAAGATACGGTTATTTTTAAAAATCTCGGATTAGTCGTTATTGACGAACAACATCGTTTCGGCGTAGCACAACGTGCAAAAATGTGGAAAAAGAATATTCAACCGCCCCATATTGTTGTTATGACCGCAACTCCGATTCCTCGAACACTTGCAATGACGGTTTACGGCGATTTGGATATTTCCGTCATTGACGAACTTCCGCCCGGCAGAAAACCTGTAAAAACCATTCATTCGTATGACGGTAAACGACTTCGTGTTTTTAAATTCATCAAAGAACAAGTTAAAGCAGGAAGGCAAATTTATATCGTTTATCCTTTAATCTACGAATCCGAAAATTTTGATTATAAAGATTTAGAAGACGGTTTGGAAAGCATCAGTCGTGCCTTTCCGCCGCCGGAATATGCCGTAAGCGTTTTGCACGGAAGAATGAAGCCCGAAGAAAAGGAAAAATCCATGAATTTATTCGTAAAAGGCATTACGAATATTATGGTTGCCACAACTGTTATTGAAGTCGGGGTTGACGTGCCTAATGCAAGCGTTATGATTATTGAAAGTGCCGAACGTTTCGGGCTTTCGCAATTGCATCAATTAAGAGGCAGAGTCGGGCGCGGAGCCGACCAATCATATTGTATATTAATGACTTCCTACAAATTATCAAGAGAAGCAAAAACCCGAATTCAAACTATGGTTGAAAGTAACGACGGTTTTAAAATTGCCGAAGTCGATATGAAATTACGCGGTCCCGGAGACACCGAAGGTACAAGACAAAGCGGTATTCCCTTTGAATTAAAACTTTCAGATTTAAGCAAAGATTATAAAATTTTGGAAACGGCAAGAAATGCAGCTGAATTTATTTTAACGGAAGATCCCGAATTAAAAAAAGATATAAATCAAATCTTAGTAAGGCAACTAAAAGCAATTATTATGCGAAATAAGAAATGGGGAATGATAAGTTAATCAATTTTCAATTATGAATTATAAATTATCAATTGTTAATTATTCCGGAATATAAACCTTATCAATTAATTCCTGATATTCTGACTTTACTTTGCTGAATGCCGTTATCCCTCCGCCGCTTTTATAAACAAACTCATTTCCTTGTTTTTCAATAAATCGAATCATTACGAAACTGTCCAAATTTTTACCGTTGAAAAAACCTGCAACCCCTGTGTAAAAATTTCGTTGGTGTGTTTCCGTTTCTTTAATAATTTCAAGCGTCTTCTTTTTGGGTGCTCCGCTGATTGAACCTGCCGGGAGAAGTTTGCTTAATATCGTACCGATTTGCTCGGTATATTTTTCAGGTAATTCTCCGCTGATTTCCGAACTTACTTGCAATAAATTTTTATGATTTGTATAGAGTTTATCGATGTATCGAAATCGTTCAACTTTCACTTTCTCGGCAACTTGGTTTAAATCGTTCCGTATTAAATCAACAATGGTATAATGTTCGGCAATTTCTTTTTCATCTTCCAAAATAATATTTTCGGCATCGGGAATATCCGCATCAATCGTACCTTTCATCGGATACGAATAAATCTTTCCGTTTTTTATTTTCACAAAAGTTTCAGGAGAAAAGACTGTGAATGCATCTTTTAAAAACAGCTTATAAGGTGCCGAGGCGGTTTCAAAAATATCTTTCAAATTTAAATCTCCGTTTATTTGGCTTGAAAAAGTCAAATTCAGCAAATAAGTATTTCCGGCATTTATTTCATTTTGAACTTTCTTAAATGCTTTTTTAAAGTCAGAAAAAGAAGGAGGAATAAACAAAAATTCATTTTTTTTATTCGGCTTTTTACCGCTTGAATTAAAAGAAAACATAACTTTGTCACTGTCAATTTCGTTTTCGGCAAAAACAAATGCTTTTGAGAAATCAAAATCAATAATAAAATAAAAAGGAATTTGCTTTTTACCGAAATCATTCATTTGCTTTACGGCACTGTTTTTATCTGAAACGTTGATATGCAAAGAGTTTTATTAGTTGATAATTATGATTCGTTTACTTATAATTTGGCTCAATTGCTTGACGAAAGTAATCTTTGTACTTTTGAAATTATTAAAAATGATGCCGTAAAAATAGATGAAATTTCCGAATTTGATAAAATATTAATTTCTCCCGGTCCCGGACTTCCGAAAGATGCCGATAAACTATTGCAAATTATTGATGTATGGCACAAACAAAAACCCATACTGGGAATTTGCCTCGGCATGCAAGCCGTTGCAGAATATTTCGGAGCAAAATTGTATAACCTGAAAACTGTTTATCACGGGATAAAAACTATTACAGAAATAACTGATAAAGAAGAAATTATATTTAAAAAATTACCTGAAAAAATTGAAACCGGATTATACCATTCATGGGCTTTATATGAAAATATCGGAAGTGAATTAAAAATTACCGCAGTTTCAGAAAATGATATTATAATGGGAATCAGTCATAAAAGATATAATGTAAAAGGCATCCAATTTCATCCCGAATCGTATATGACTAGTTTCGGAAAACAAATTATTGAGAATTGG
>JAOZQB010000204.1:3763-5083 GCA_029932445.1 Bacteroidales bacterium
CATTCAACGATCTAACAAAACTGATTATTTACGATAACAGAAATATTGTTCCCGATATTTTCGTAACAGATAAATACGAATACAATTTTATAACTTTATATACCGACGGCAGTTATTCCGAAAAAAAGAAAATATGTTCTTATGTTGCTTTAATAAAAAATGAACATCATAAATACAACATCACTTTCGGAATTAAAAATATCCAAAACAGCAGTTTAATTGAAATGATTGCCGTAATCGAAGGATTAAAAAGACTGTCAAATAAACAAAAAATCAGAATTGTAACAGACAGTCGATATGTAATTAAGGGTTTAACCGAATGGATTTACAATTGGCAATTAAATGATTGGCACACTGCACAAGGCAAAAAAGTAAAAAATATTGAATACTGGAAAGATTTTCAAAAACTGACTGAAAATAAATATATTGAATTTGAATGGGTTAAAGGTCATAATTTTCATTATGAAAACACGATTTGCGACAGATATGCAAAAGAACTGATTAGCAGATGTTTATAATTCGTCAAAAACTTGTTAATTACTTGTTTAAAATTTGTCAATAAGAAAATTACAAAAAAGTAAGACCGGCATATTGTTTAGAATTTAAAAATATCTATTTTAGCGTTTTATTCTCATTTTATATCAATTTTATAAAATATATTCCTATGAAATTTATTGTTTCCAGCACAGAATTATTATCCCATTTACAAAGAGTCAGTAAAGCAATAAGCGGAAAATCAACTATTCCGATATTAGACAGTTTTTTATTTGATTTACAAAATAAGGATTTAACCATTACGGCATCCGATTTAGAATCAACTTTGGTAACTAAAATTACCCTTGGAAATACGGACGGTGAAGGAAAAATTGCTTTGGAAGCAAAACGATTATTAGATATATTAAAAGAATTCCCCGAACAACCTCTGACTTTTGAAATTGATTCCGAAAGTTTGTCAACAACAATTTTATCAGAAAACGGAAAATTCAGTGTTGTCGGTTCACCGGCAGATGAATATCCGAAATATCCCGAATTATCAGAAAGCTCAAAAATGGATATTACAATTACGGCTGAATTGCTTGACAACGGTATTAACAAAACGGTATTTGCAACGGCAAATGATGAATTACGTCCCGTAATGAACGGAATTTTCTTTTCTTTAACTAAAGAGGATATAACCTTTGTTGCTTCAGATTCTCATAAATTAGTTCGCTATAAACGAACCGACGGCAAAGCTGACAGAGAAGCATCTTTTATTTTACCGAAGAAACCGGCTAATTTATTAAAAGGACTTTTAGCTTCTGTTGAGAATGAAGTTTCGGT
>JAOZQB010000205.1:0-3379 GCA_029932445.1 Bacteroidales bacterium
TAAAAAACTGAAATTTAACATTCCGATTAAAGAATGGTCAGCAGCTTCACCCGCTGAGACAACAGAAATATTTTTTCTGTCTTTTTCATCATCAGCATACATTTCAGTTAATTGGTGAGCCAAAATATGACTGTTTCCGGCTTCTGCAGGTGCTTCACAAATTGAAATTTTATGATTAACGCCGTCAATAAAAATAATCACGTCTTTTTCGGCTTTTCCTTGTAATTCAAGAGCATCAAAACCGCTGAATTTCAAAAACGGACCGAAATAACCGCCGACATTACTGTCCATAATTGACTTTGTCTCAGGCGATAAAGTCACAACTAAGGATTTACCTGTTCCCGAGTATTGCGTAATTCCGCACAAAGGTCCTCCGGAAATAATAATTTCATTTTCAGAATCATTCCATTTAGTTTCGGGTGTAATTGCATCCCAAAGATAACGTAAACCGTATCCTTTTCCGCCGACAAATTTCTCTTTCATTTCCGCAGGAACATCTTTTTCTTTAATTTCGTTCGTGCCTACATTAACATATAAAGTTTTATCAGAATAACCTTTATCCAAAGGAGTATGTTTGTATGCCCATTCCTTCAATAATTTGTGTTTATTTCTTAACTCTTCGTATTTCATATCATTAAATTTATTAGTTTTTCAAATTTTTACAAAAATACAAATTTATATTATGTATTATGCATACAAAATGATTATTGTCAATATGTTATGTTTTGCATATCGCCTGTCGGAATAATAAATATTGAAATTCAATAAGTTACAATATTTGTTATTTTTATTTCTGAAATATGTTATAGAATATAAACAATTAATGCCGTATTTTTGATTAGTTTTGCATAAAACAACGAATATCTGTCCGTAAAGTAGCAAAGCAACTAAACTAAAGAAAATGTTTTACGGTTATATAATTTATTCTATGTTTGTTGATAAAGTTGCTATACGACTTTTTCAAAAATAATTTGATTTTACGAACAAGCTCTGATAAACCTAATTCAATGACCTTCGACCAAATAAAGAAAAAGTTAAAAACAAAGACCGTCGGAATTGCCGGAGCCGGAGGATTGGGTTCCAATTGTGCCGTTGCTTTGGCTCGTTCAGGTATCGGAAAATTAATTATTGCCGATTTTGATGTTGTCAGCGAGAGCAATTTAAACAGACAATATTATTTTTATAATCAAATCGGACAAATAAAAGTTAACGCATTAAAAGAAAATATTAATCAAATAAACCCTGAAGTACATATTACTGTTCATAATACTAAAATTGACCGTTTAAATTTTCCGTATATTTTTTCGGAATGCGATATTATTGTTGAAGCATTTGACAAAGCAGAAGAGAAACAAATGTTAATTGAGACGGCTTTGACTGAATTTCCGAAAAAACCGATTATTTCCGGTTTGGGAATGGCAGGATACGGTAATTCGAATTCATTACGTTCAAGACAAATTGATAATTTATATATTTGCGGAGACGAAACATCGGAAATATCAGAGGATAATCCGCCTCTTGCACCGAGAGTTGGTATTATTGCTAACATGCAAGCCAATCTTGTATTAGAAATTTTATTAAATTCGTAAAAGATACCGGACTATAAAATTCTGAGATAAACTAAGTTTGAATTACTAAACTTTTTACAGATATTCTTAAAATAAAACAAAAACGGAATTTATTCTGTTTATAATAGGTATTAATAAATAAAAAAATGACAATTACCCTAAATAACAGAACCGAAACTATTGATGCAGACAAATTAAGCGTTTCAGAATTATTAAACTATAAAAATTTTACCTTTAAATTATTACTTGTAAAACTTAACGGAAACCTGATTAAAAAAGATAAATTCTCCGAAACAATCATTAATGATGACGATAAAGTGGATGTTATTCATATGATTAGCGGGGGGTAATTCAGTTGAAATATAAAGAATTGAGTTGTGTTATACAAAGAAATAAAAGTTCTGAAAGTGTGAAATAACTCACCTGATTAGTATGTTTCAGAACATTGTTTGATTTTTTTTACACAACTTTTACTATTTTTATTTTTTAATCTTTAAAATAAATTAAAATGAAAAAAACTGTATTTTTAACATTTAGCATGTTGTTTTTCGGTTTGCAGCTTTTTGCACAAATCACTTTAAAAAATAATACAAACGTTCATGACGGCAAAGGAAGAACTTATACCGCAAAAGCCGGTACAACGGTTTCTTATTACGGTAACGGTGCGATAAGAAATTTTGTTCCGAAATACAATACTTCTGTATGGGACGGCAAAGGAAGAAGTTATAATGCTCAACTTGATTACGCAATCAATTGTTTTCAAAACGGTTCTGTTCAAAGCTTTACTCCTAAATATAACTCATCAGTATGGGACGGTAAAGGAAGAAGTTATACTGCCCTATTGGGAAAACAAATTTCTTTTTTTGAAAACGGTGCCGTTCAAAGTTTTACTCCTAAATATAATATGTCTGTTTGGGATGCTAAAGGAAGAAGTTATAATGCCCAATTAGGATTTGAAGCTTCCTTTTATCAAAACGGAGCTGTATATCGTTTTACTCCAAAATATAATACATCCGTTTGGGATGGTAAAGGAAGAAGTTACACGGCAAAATTGGGAAGTCCTGTTGAATTTTACGATACCGGTGTCGTAAAAAGTTTTTATTTAAAATACAATTCTGCAGTATGGGACGGACAAGGAAAAAGTTACACAGCAAAAGCCGGTACAAAAGTTTCTCTCGATTCCAAAGGTAATGTTATGTAATTATTCCAAATCTCAGAATAATTTCCTGATTAGCCATATTTTTGTACTCTCAAAAGTCCGTAACAAGATGTTACGGATTTTATTTTTTCTGAAATAAATTTTATTTTTGAGCATATTTAAAATTAAGTCCTATGGAAAACCAAACATCAATATACGAAAAACTCGGATTGTTTTATCTCGGAAAAGAGGTTAATCCTGAAACACAAGAACTTACCGAAAATCTGTTGCTGTATAAAAGCAAACATCTTACCACGCATGCCGCTTTAATCGGCATGACCGGCAGCGGAAAAACCGGATTGGGAATTGACATTATCGAAGAAGCGGTTCTCGATAACATTCCGGCAATTATTATTGATCCGAAAGGTGATATGGGGAATTTGCTCTTAACTTTTCCCGAACTGAAACCCGAAAACTTTGAACCGTGGGTTGATGCCGGAACTGCCGAAACAAAAGGACTTTCCGTAAAAGAATTTGCCGCAAAAACCGCCGCAATGTGGGATAAAGGCATACAATCCTGGCATCAGGATAAAAGCCGGATTAAAACATTAAAAAATAATGCCGAATACGTCATTTACACTCCCGGAAGTTCTGCCGGCGTGCAACTTTCGGT
>JAOZQB010000205.1:3479-5065 GCA_029932445.1 Bacteroidales bacterium
TTTGCCGCTTGGACGGAAGGCGAAAATCTGGACATTCAAAATTTATTATATACGGAAGACGGAAAAGCAAAAGTTTCGATTTTATCAATTTCACATTTGGACGAAAGCCAACGAATGTTTTTCGTAACTTTATTTCTAAACCGTTATATCAGTTGGATGCGTCAACAAAGCGGAACTTCATCTTTAAAAGCATTGCTTTATATGGATGAAATTTTCGGCTATTTTCCTGCCGTAGGAAATCCGCCTTCAAAAAAACCGATGTTGTTGCTTTTAAAACAAGCCAGAGCTTACGGAATCAGCGTCATTTTAGCAACACAAAATCCGATTGACCTTGATTACAAAGGATTATCAAATATCGGAACATGGTTTATCGGACGCCTTCAAACCAAACAAGATAAAGAACGTGTGATGGACGGATTGCTGAAAAGCGATGAAGGTTCATTAGACAAAAAGGAAATTGAAAGTTTACTTTCAAACATTCAAAGTCGTGTTTTCTTATTTAAAAGTGCTCATGAAGATCGCTTAAAACTGATGCAGACACGCTGGGTATTATCTTATTTGAGAGGTCCGCTTTCAAAAAAAGAAATCAGAAAATTAATGGCGGATAAAAAAGAAAAAACCGAAAATAATACGAAAAAAACAGAGCAAATATCTGCTTCAAATAAACAATCGACAGCATCCGATGCAGGAGCAAATGTTGTTCAGTCGATTGTATCAAACGAAATTGAACAATATTACTCTGTAAATACGGCATTCGGAAAAGAAATTACTTACGAACCGTATTTGATAGCCGAAGGAAAGATAAAATTCGTTAATGCTGCACGCGGTATCGAAATTCAAAAATCATTCTCAAAACGTTATTTTCTTGATGAAGAAATGAGCGAATTAGATTTCGCCGAAGGCGAAGATTTTAATTTTGAAACACAACCGTATGACAAGAAACCGACCGAACAAAGTCGTTTTTATGCCTTGCCGAGCTTTATCGAAGAATTAAAAAACTTAAAACCTTTGGAAAAAGCTTTCTCCGATTTTCTGTACAGAAACAACAAATTGGAATTGTATAAATGCACGACTTTGAAAGCCGAATCAAAACCGGGCGAAAGTTTACGGGATTTTAAAGTGCGGTTACTGGATATTTTAAGAGATAAAAAAGCAGAAGCCGTTGAGAAATTACGCACCAAATACGGTACGAAAGGCGACCGTTTGCAAAACCGATACGAACGTTTAATGATAAAACTGGATAAAGAAAAATCGGATGTTTCGGCAAAACAAACCGATACGGCAATGTCGCTCGGGATGGCGGTTCTGGGATCGTTTCTCGGCAGTGGTACCAAAAGACGCGTTAACAGCAGCATCAGCAGTGCATCGAAAATTGCCAAAGAAAAAGCCGATGTCAGACGTGCACAGCAGGAAATTTTGCAGGTAAAAAACGATATGCAGGAACTAAGAGCCGATTTAGCACGCGATATTGACCTGATTAAAAAGAAATTTAATATAGACAATTACCAAATTGATACATTTTATATTAAACCGAAACGTTCGGATGTGTTTGATATTGATGCGGCTTTGTTTTGGGAAGCAAAATA